>JANYHL010000067.1 GCA_025359085.1 Gammaproteobacteria bacterium | reverse complement strand
ACTGGTCAGTGCCATTCTGGCCGAACAAGACGAGGAGTGGATGACCGCAAAAATCTACCTGACCATGAAACCCTGACGCCGCGTATTCACAACACCCCAAAACCAGATTCCGGAAATTTACAGAAAAGAAGTTGCTTTATCAGTCGAGTCCATCCCCAAATTCATCCGCCCTGCAGCCAAGCTATGGGCCGATATGCCTGCCCACGCCAAGAAGCTACTGCTGGCCAACGTCTGGGGCGTCCAGTGTCGCCAAGAGGTCACTATCACTGACTTTGCCGGGACCGTTGTGCGTGGCGACTTGCTGCTGCAGGAGGAGTGCTCGGAATGCCTTGGGGATGTGGCCAGAGTGATTGAGATGAAGTGAGGGGAGTACCCACGATCCAAACCTATGTTGAAGTGGTTGAAGTCTTTTCCGGACTCGTCTTGCGGGCCATGGATATTTTCTCCAGAACTGACGCGGCAGCCGGATGTTTCTTGATCAATAAGTCCAGAAAAACTGCTTGCAGCGCAACGCGGGCTTCAGCGAAGTGTGCGCGGCGGTGGTCAGTCGGGCAGACCCCGACAACATTCCACTCTTGATCCGGACCGTCATCGCTCAAGGCAATGACGTGATGCGTCTCTAGGTAAATAGAGCCCGACGCTGTTTTGAAACCTGGCTCGCCACAGTACTCACATAACCCATTCGCCCGCTTCAGAACTGCATTGCGTACAACTGCAGATCGATTAATGGCGGAGCCGCTCGTATCATGCCTACCTGGCGCTTGTGGCAGGGAAAACTGATCTACAAATCCCGGCAATGGCATGACGGGTGCCGAAGCCACTGGTTCGGGCAAGCTCACGCCACGAACGAGGCGTAGCAGGCCGGTATCGTCCGAATAGGCATGCATGTGCCACGAATCGACATCGAGCTCTCGAAATTTCACCTCTGATCGCTCCCAGCCCAGTTCTTCTTCGGCACGTGAGGCACCGTCGAGCAGCACGACACGCACGGGCTGCCGAGTGCGGTAGGCCCGTTGCAAAAGACTGTCGAATCGGCGTGCGCGGGCGGCCTGGTCACGCGCCCTCGACTTCACATGGGGTGGATTCTCTTTGGTGATGGCGATTCGATCAAGCGCGAGCGCATGCTGCCGCAGGTTATCTTCATAGAATATCAAGCCGTCGCTCACTGTCGCGGACGTGTGCCACACACAAACGACTGCCGGCTGACCGTTGCCTCCAAAGGCCCACTCATAGCAATAGCTAGGGTTCGCCCTGGGGTTCCTGACGGCTGTCCCATCCTGCCTCATGGTCCAGGGCACCACGTCTATCCCAGCCTCTGCAACGAGGTCCATGATCATTCGGCTACGCCGTGGCTTCAGCGATTCGAGTGTGGCCGCAATGGAATTACTCATGCATGGTCAATTGTAGAAGTCTAGCCGCAAGCAAAGGGCAAAACCGGCATCAGGATTCACGCCGCAAACTCCGGTGCATAGAGCATGATGAACTCCTCAAATAGGACCTTGATCTCCGCAAACTGTGGCTCGTCGCTCATGGTCTGCACGTCGAAGGTCATGCAGCCCTCGATATCCTTGAGCGAAAAGTAGTTCTTGCGAACCAGCAACTCACGAATCTGGTCAGCCGGGTCTTCGTACTCTCGCTCCTCACCAGGCGTCGAGCTGTCAAGCAAGAACACCTGCAAGCACTGATACAAAACCGGCGTCATATGACTCTGTATGGCGCGAACTTGCTTGAGGATTTCAGCGATCTTCGCGTCAGCGCTCGCTTGGTTGGCGCAGACAATCATGCCATTGGCATGGGCAAGCTTGTTACGCTCCGCAACTAAGCCAGAAAACGGCGCAGTTTGCTCCTCATCACACCCAATGATCCGCAAGAACTTGAACACTTCGCCCTCGGCCACTCTGTAGAAAGTGAACGGTGAAGTAGCCGCCATCACTTGCTTCTCGTTCTTCTGAAAGATAGCCGCATGCGAAAAGTCCTTTGGTCGCATGAGCTTGATCTGCCAAATCGAAAAGTACACGTAACTCATGTAAAGCATGTGGTACGGCAGCAAGGCCATCTGGTATTTTCCGATCTCGTAGTTGGCGGCGAACGCATCCCAAAGAAATTCGATGTACTCCTTCTCTCCCGGCTCCTTGAACGAGTTGGGTAAGTACTCAAGAATAGGCTGAGCTTCTTCCATCGTTCAGCCCGCTATGCCCCAAACTCG
The DNA here is from genome assembly GCA_025359085.1 of Gammaproteobacteria bacterium. Lineage (GTDB taxonomy): Bacteria > Pseudomonadota > Gammaproteobacteria > Burkholderiales > Burkholderiaceae_C > Rhodoferax. The sequence continues at coordinate 6,027 of JANYHL010000067.1, read as the reverse complement.
ATCTATGGCTGCTTTTATCTCGTCTTCGATACGATCGATCTGTGCCCGATGTTCGTTGACCGACTGCTGGTGGCGCTCGATTTCGGCCACTACTTCATGTTGGACTTCAAGCGGAGGGAGGGGAATAGTTAACGTTGAGATAGCGCTCTTTGAAATTTCCTTAAATGTCCCCCCGCTGGCCATTCGTTCCATTTCCGGAGTAAGTCGCTTCATCATGTAGGCAACAAACTGAGGGGACGCCTTTTGGGGATCACGAATGATGATGTTCTTGAAGCCTTGGTTAGTCGCCAGTGGAATCTTGGCAAGCGCAACCCGACCAATCGTGGCACGGCTGGACACGAGAATTGTGTTGACCGGCAGCATTTTTGCTGAGGAGTTACGCAGCCCAAGATCAGTGATCGTTCTAACAGTTGAAGTGATCTTCGTGATGTGGTCGCTCGCTGGCAAGTCAGCTAACGTTGCCCACGGAATACCACCATTCCAATAAGTTTCCTCGGTTGAAGAGGGTGTTCCACCGCTTTCAATCTTGAAGATGTCTTCATTACCCAATGAAACCTGCGGATATGCCGAATCACCTAACACATCGAAGCCGTAACGGTCACCACTTAGATTGAAATCGCTGCCTTCCCCGATCTTGGCGCGTGTGACTGCCTGCGAGATCGCACCATCACCCTCAAAATCCTGCGGTGACGTCATCCAAGCTCTTAGCAATCGTGTCGCTTCCGGCAAATCACTATTCACTACAGCCCGGCGTTGCGCGCCTAGGTTGAAGCCGTCGTTGCCGACTTTGATAAACAGCACGCTATCCAGCTGCTTGTGAAGGCGTTTGTCCAGAATCAAAACGCTTGTTTTAACGCCGCTGTAGGGGTTGAACACGCCTGCCGGCAGGCTGACTACGGCCACCAGCGAGGTGCGTACTAGCATTTCGCGCAGCGTCTTGTAGGCGGCGCCGCTCTGAAAAATGATGCCTTCAGGTACCACGATCGCAGCACGTCCGGTAGCGGTCAAATGCTCAGCCATGTAATCCACAAACAGCACTTCGCTGCGGGTGGCCTGCACGCTGAAGCGCTTGTGCGGCTTGATACCACCTTTTGGCGACATAAACGGCGGGTTGGCCAGAATGACGTCGGCCACTTCATTCCACTTTTCGTCGCTGGTCAGGGTGTCGTACTCGACAATGTGCGGGTCGCTAAAGCCGTGCAGGTACAAGTTAACCAGACTCAGGCGCACCATGTCTGGCGATATGTCGTAACCCTTGATGTTGCCTGCCAGCCGTGACCGTTCATCAGGCGTGAGCTTGTCACCAGTAGTTTTGTCCGTGTTGGACTTGAGAATGTGCTTCCACGCCGAAATCAAGAAACCTGCCGTGCCACATGCCGGGTCCAGAATGGTTTCGTTCTTCTTAGGGTCCAACACCTCGACCATAAAGTCGATGATGTGACGCGGTGTCCGGAACTGACCGGCGTCACCCTGACTGCCCAGTACAGACAGCAAGTATTCAAACGCATCGCCCAGCCGTTCGGAGTGGTCATAACTGAAGTAATTGATCTCTTTCAGGAAACTTTTCAACGTCTCAGGGTCGCGGTATGGAAGATACGCGTTCTTAAAAATGTCTCGAAACAACTCGGGCACGCCGGGGTTTTCGTTCATCTTCTGGATGGCTTCGGAATACAGACCCAGCACTTCAAAGCCACCCAAACTTGGCGCCATCAGCTTGGCCCAGCCGTAACGGGCATATTCACCGGCAAAGAAGGTTCGGGTTCCACCCAACTCTTCGGCCTCCGCGTCCATGTCGTCCATGAACTTGTAAATCAGGGCAATGGTGATCTGCTCTACCTGTGACTTGGGGTCAGGCACCTTGCCGACCAGAATGTCACGGCATGAGTCAATACGGCGCTTGGTGTCAGCGTCAAGCATGGGCTGTCTTTCTTGTTGTTCTTACATGAACTGGTTAAGCGGTACGTAGTCTTTCACGTACTCGGGAATGCGGGTACGCCATACAGGCGGCACTGCCTTGAAATCGCTCATACCAAAAGCGGGGTACACGTTCAGGCTAGTGAAGTGGCCAGCTTCGATGATGTCCCGCAACCGGTGATCGGTTGCATAAGCTTTGAAATAATACTTCATGGCTTGCACCGCGCTGGCTGTCGAGTCTGCACTGAATCCGGTGGCATTTTGCTGGTCAAGTAGAAATTTATCGAACTCTTCTTCCAGCAGATCGTCCTTGCTCTTGAATCCACTGATGAAGCCAAAGGCCTTTTCCAATATCTCACGCAGCCCAAGACGTCGATCGACCCCGGCGGCACGACGCAACTTGTCAAGGTTGAAATACTCATTGGGCTTGTCAAACAGTTCGGTATTGATGTAGTCGATAGCTTGATCCCACTGGGCGTTGCCGACCTGCTCGGCAATGACCGGATTGGCTTTGACCGCATCTTCAAATTTCTCAAAGAACATGCGATCAACTTTCATGCCCTGAAAGCCAATCTGCTGCTCCACTTGGGCGGTAATGGCGTCCTCAGCGGTATGGTGGTACATGCCGTTGTCAGTGGCACCGCCTCCTGTGTCGCCCGCACCTGTGCCAGTACCGACACCATCGCCTGTTCCGGTGGGTGTACCACTGCCTGGACGTGGCAATTTCAGTACATCGTCATAGTTGAACTTTTCTTCAAAATATTCGCAGTTGGCAAAGAAATCGAACAGTTTGTAGGCGGTCTTGTTGGGTGCCGCCACCTGGGCCTTGAGCGATTCATCCTGCAACTGCTCACGAAAATCGTGCTTGCGCGTGCCACGCCCTTTGATCTGCACAAAGTCTGATGGCGAAAACACCGGTCGCATCAGAGCCAGGTTGAGCAAATCAGGACAGTCATAACCCGTGGTCATCATGCCCACCGTAACGCACACGCGGGCTTTGCTGGTTTTGTAAGCCGCAAGGCCATTGGCAGAACCCAACAGGTTGTTGTTGGTGAAGTTGATGGTGAACTGCTGCGCATCTGGAATGAGCGATGTAACCTGCACCGCAAAGTCCGATTGGTAAAGGCCTGGGAACAGCTTGTCGGCCATTTCATTGAGTAACTGGGTGAGTTTTGTCGCATGGGCCTGGCTGACACCGAACACAATGGTCTTGCCAAACTCGCCACTGATGGGGTCACGCAAGCCATGCTTAAGCAAAGTTTCACAGAACAAGCGATTGGTGGGTTCCGAAAAGAACTTCTTCTCGAAACTTTTTTGCTTGAACCGCTGCTCGCCGGTCTTTTCACCCTCGTCAGATTCACTGATGACCACTGCCGCATAACCTTCATCTGAAAGCAGTTGGGTCGTCACCTCGGTGCGAGCATCCACCACAATGGGATTGATCAAAAATCCGTCTTTCACACCATCCAACAGCGAGTACCGGTAGGTCGGCTCACCAGAATCACAGCCGAAGGTGCGATAGGTGTCCAGCAACAGGCGGCGCTCCTGTTCACGGGGGTCTTTGGTAGTTGGCTTGGCGGTATCAAACTTCTTGAGGTAGTCCTTAGGCGTGGCAGTGAGGCCCAGCTTGTAGCCAACAAAGTATTCGAATACGGCACGGGCATTGCCACCAATGGAGCGGTGTGCTTCGTCGGAGATCACCAAGTCAAAGTCAGTTGGTGAAAACAGCTGCTGGTACTTGTTGTTGAACAGCAAGGACTGCACGGTGGTCACCACAATTTCAGCTTTGCGCCAGTCATCGCGATTTTCTTTGTAGATGCTGGACTTGTAATCGTTCTTAAGCAGGAATGTGAAAGCTTTGTTGGCCTGGTCTTCCAACTCCAGCCGGTCCACCAAAAACAGCACCCGCCGTGCATTGCCAGTGCGCAAGAACAGTTTAATGACGGCGGCAGCGGTTAACGTTTTACCCGTGCCAGTGGCCATCTCAAACAGAAACCGCGTTTTTCCGTCTTTCACTGCCTGCTGTATGGCCTGTGCCGCACGCTGTTGATAGAGGCGCATGAACCGTAAGCGGTTTTTCTGAATGAAATTGGCGCGCTGCGCTTCGTTCTTCCACCCTGCTTCATGGTCATAGGTGGGCATTTGGGTACGCGCAATGTAGTCCAGTGGCACGGCCTCTGTGACCAGTCGGGCAGGGTCAGGGTTGAACTTGGTGTACCCCTTAATGGATTCAGGCTCTGGAAAGCGGGTGATGATGTGCGGATTTCCCTGGGCCAAGTCCCACAGGTAATGCAGGTTGCCGTTGGACAGGATCACAAACCGGCAGTTTTGAGCTTTGGCGTATTTGCGGGCCTGCTCTTTGCCGATCAGCGGATTCTTGTTTTCTGCCTTGGCCTCCAGCACCATGAGGGGGAAGCCTTTGTCGTCAAGCAGCAGAAAATCAATGAAGCCATTGCTGACGGCCTCAAAGTCGTTACCCATGGCATCGACCTGTGCCTGCGTGAGCTTGACATTGGGCTCCAACGAAATGTTGGCCTTGCCGTGCAAATCATCAAAGAAACGCCAGCCAGAGCCTTCAAGCAACTTGTTGATCTTGATTCGAGCGTGGGCTTCTTTGGACATTGCGCTCATTTTAGGGGACGGGTCAGATGCCACTATGCGATAGCCGTGTGAACATTACCGGCTTTCCGTCGCCTGGTGCTCTCGGCAATACTGCAGCCCACCAAACCGCTTTTCGTTGTTCCAACAGAACTTGCCCTCGGCATAGCTGATCTTGACCCCACACTGGGCGCAGAGCAATTTTCTCGCGGGTTGATCTTCAGCTGGATTAGCGACTGGCAAAGGCTTGGGCGTTGGTTCGCTGCAAACCATTGCGACTGATGGCACCTCACGCGGGGGTTTAGACACCGGCTTAAGGGGTCGCATGAAGTCTGGCAGCTCAAGCAAGTCGGCAGGTCTATGTTGCCGCATCAGCTTCTCGCCCCACTCTTTGACGGTGTCCAAACTGCGCATATTCAACGCTGCCTTGAAGAACCCACCGACACCAATCTTGCCCACGAAGCTTTGATGCCAGGTCGGAAATTGGTCTGCTTTGATGACGTCGCTGGTATCTAGAACATTCGCAGGTGGGCGTGTAATGATGGCCTTGGGGTGCAACATGACCACGTGATGGAACTCCGGCAGCTTCTGGGTACGCCCCACCATCTCCAGGCGCTCCAGCAATCTAACTAGCACACGTTCATGACGACGACTTTGCTCCATTGGTGACGGGATTCCGAATCGGGCGTTTCCATAGTCTGCAGTGAATTCGCCATGATCATTTATGACCAGGTTGCAGGCGTAATTCTTGGTTTCAAGCAGATATATGTGTGAAGCTCTGTTGAGGATCAAATGGTCGATCTGCGCCGTTTCACCATCCACGACAAAACGCAGGTCGTGCAAAACAACATGGTTTTCACCGTCCCTGAAATAGTTGTCAACGTAATGGGCTGAGTCGCGCTCACCCTGGAGACCCTTGGTAAACCGCACCAGCTCTTCGCGTAGCCACTTCTTTTGATAGGCATCCAGCAACTGCGACTGTTGTAGATCACCCAGCAAAGCTAACCGCTTTGACTTGTCGTCAGCAGACTTTAAAAGCATCGCATCTCCCTTTTGGCCAATTGTTTTTTTTGCTCAACGCATTCTCGCACTCGCAGAGCTCGTAACCCCATCACCCCGCCACAGCGCCCTTGACCTAACCGCCCAGGGCGCTTTTTCTTTGTCACCACCAACCGCGAAAGGATCCCATGTTCATTTCCTTCCTCGCCGCCGCAGCCATTGCCACGGCACTCATCAAATTGGGCGCCCTGTCCGCATGGGTCACTGTGCTGTCACTGGCCTTGTTGACGCCGACCGAAAACCGAGTCCCTTAAAGAGGCTGTGCCGATTCAAAACTGAGCCAGGTTTTTTACTAGCTCTGCCTACTTTTTAGGCGGGAGCTGGATGTCGTCTCAGAACTTTCTGAAATCGTGGGTCAATTGCGAGACAAGACTCAGGTCGACTTAAACGTACTCGATCGACAGCCAGCAGTTGATCGTCCATATGTTTATTCATACAAAAAGAGACTTCAAAACA
>JANYHL010000066.1 GCA_025359085.1 Gammaproteobacteria bacterium | reverse complement strand
TGCGCCGTTGCTTCTTTCACTACATCAAGTTTCCCGATGCCGACACCATGCGCAGCATCGTCGATGTGCACTTTCCGGGCTTGAAAAAAGAGCTTCTGAGCGCCGCCATGAAAACGTTTTACGACGTGCGCAGCCTGCCGGGCCTGAAAAAGAAACCCTCCACCAGCGAGTTGCTGGACTGGCTCAAGCTGCTGCTGGCCGAAGACATTCCCCTTGAAGTGCTGCAAACCCCGGCTGACAAAGTGGCGGTGCCGCCGCTGGTGGGCGCATTGCTGAAGAACGAGCAGGATGTGAGCTTGTTTGAAAAGCTGGTGTTCATGCAACGGCATAACCGTTAAGTAATGCCAACAAGCGCATCAAAGTCTGAGCGAGGATTAGCCATGGCCTATGTAGAACCCATTACGCTCGCGGCGCGCGGTATTGAATTGGTGCCGCTGACATTGCATCACGAAGACGGCTTACGCGCCGCTGCCTTTGACGGCGAACTGTGGAAGATTCGCGTCACCTCGGTGCCCGAGCCGGAACAAACGCTGTCCTACATTGAGAATGCGCTGGCCATGCGCGAGGCGGGCAACCGCTTTGCTTTTGCCGTAACGGACGCGACGAGCGGCCGCGTGCTCGGTTGCACCAGCTACCACGACATCGTGCCAGCGCTCAAACGCGTCGAAATTGGCTGGACCTGGTACGCCAAAAGCAGCCAGCGCAGCCACGTCAATACCACGGCCAAGTTGCTCTTGCTGACGCACGCGTTTGAGACTTTGGACTGCCAGGTCGTGGGCTGGCGCACCGACAATTTCAACTTCGCCTCGCAAGCCGCGATCGAGCGTCTGGGCGCCAAAAAGGATGGCGTGCTGCGCGGCCATGCCTTGCGCCGCGACGGCACGATTCGCGACACCGTGATGTACAGCATGCGCGTCGGCGAATGGCCGGAGGCCAAAGCGCAACTGCTGTATTTGCTGGACAGGCCGCGCTGAATTGAATCGGGACAAATTCGCCCGAAATGTATATACTAAAAAGATATACAAACTGAACTATCATGCACAACTCAACGCCCCAATCCCGGCCTGCGTCATCCAGGCAGACCACCACCGTATTTACCTCTGGCAACAGCCAGGCGGTGCGTTTGCCGAAGGCATTTCGCTTTGACTCCAAGGTCGTAGAAATTGAGCGGCGCGGTGATGAAGTTATCCTGCGAGCTAAACGGCAAACTGTCGGAGACATCCTCAAACACCTGCCACGGCTGAGTCCCAAAGAGTGCGAAGAGTGGAGCCGCGTTGAAGCGCTCATCGACGACCCTAAGCCACAGGAACGCGATTGGGATGCACTGCTGGGACCAGCGCAACCGGAACCAGTGACGGTTGCGCCAGCATCACGCAGCACGCGCCAAAAGGGGCTCAGCAAATGAAGTATTTGCTTGACACCAACATCGTCAGCCACTTCTTGCGGGGCGCCTCCCCTGCCCTGAATCAGCGCATTTTGGACAGTGCGCCAGAAGTGCTGGCGATCTCCATCATCAGCGCTGGTGAATTGCGTTACGGACTGAGCCGCTTGCCCCCATCTCGCCGTGCCGCCCAGTTGACCCACCAGCTTGATGCGCTGCTGACGGCAGTGGCCGTACTGGCGCTGCCCCCTGAAGCAGCCCAGCACTACGGCACCGCAAGATCACAGCTTGAAGCTGCAGGCAAGCCCATCGGCGGCAATGACCTCTGGATCGCCGCCCATGCGCTCTCCCACGACCTGACACTGGTGACCAACAATACCCGCGAGTTTGAACGGGTGCCGGGTTTGAAGTTAGAGAATTGGGTAATGCCGTGATGAAAAATCTAATCAAAAAAAACCTGAACGGTAAGGTAATTTTATTTTTGTTTTTATTAACAAATATTGTCTATGCAATTATGTTGTTAATAACAATTCCGAAAGTGATGCAGTACTCAGGCGGAATGCAGCTATTGGATATGCTACCCACAGGCTATAACCACGACTACGTGCGCACTTTACTTGACACCCTGGGAAGCCAGGGGAGAGATGTGTATTTACACACTCAAATCCCGGTTGATATGATCTATCCTGGACTTTTCGGGATCAGCTATTGCCTGATGATGGCTTATTTTTTAAACAAATTGGGCAAACTGGATAGTTATTTATTTTACTTTTGCCTAATTCCGGTTTTCTCCGGAATTTTTGATTACTCCGAAAATATCGGAATTATCTCCATGCTGAACAAATACCCAGATAATTCTGACTTGTTAACGAAAGTGACAAGTGTATTTTCTGTACTTAAAAGTAGTTTCACGACTCTCTATTTTATTTTCCTCATCTTTATTCTCGTCGCCCTTGGCAAGAGGAAGTTACTCCCGGCCGGTCGTTAAATAAAAAATGAGCGCTACTTCATGCTGATTGACTTCTTCTACACCTTGCGTTCGGCCAAACTGCCGGTCTCCGTCAAGGAATTCCTCACCCTGCTGCAAGCGCTGAAAGCCGGCGTGGTCGGCCCCAACGCGCCTGAGCTCGAGGCTGACGCCCCCGCCAGCGGCTACAAGATTGAGGACTTTTACTACCTGAGCCGCGCCACGCTGGTCAAGGACGAAAAGCATTACGACAAGTTTGATCGCGCTTTTGCCGCCTACTTCAAGGGCGTCGAGCTGGTCACGGACTTCACCAAAGAAGTGCCCCTTGACTGGCTGCGCCAAACGCTGGAACTCAACCTGAGCCCCGAAGAAAAGGCCGCCATCGAAAAAATGGGCTGGGACGAGTTGATGGAGACTTTGAAGAAACGCTTTGAAGAACAAAAAGAACGTCATGAAGGCGGCAGCAAATGGATCGGCACCGGCGGCACCAGCCCGTTTGGGAACAGTGGTTACAACCCGCAAGGTGTGCGCATTGGAGGTGCGGGCAAAAATAAAAGTGCGGTCAAGGTCTGGGAGCAGCGCGCCTACAAGGACTACGACGACACGCAAGGGCTGGGCACGCGCAACATCAAGGTGGCACTGCGGCGCTTGCGCAAATTTGCCCGTGAAGGCCATGAAGAAGAGCTGGACCTGGACAACACCATCAAGTCCACGGCGGCCAACGCCGGCTACCTGGACATCAAAATGGTGCCCGAGCGCCACAACAACGTCAAGGTGCTGCTGCTGATGGATGTCGGGGGCACCATGGACGAGCACATCGCGCGGGTGGAAGAATTGTTTTCGGCCTCCAAGACCGAGTTCAAGCACCTGGAGTTTTACTACTTTCACAATTGCGTCTACGACTTCATGTGGAAGAACAACCGGCGCCGCTTCAGTGAAAAATTTTCCACCTGGGACATCATCCGCAAGTACAACCGAGACTACAAGCTGATTTTTATCGGTGACGCCACCATGAGCCCGTATGAAATTCTGCAGCCCGGCGGCAGTGTGGAATACAACAACGAAGAAGCCGGGCTTGAATGGCTGGGGCGCCTCACCAGCGCCTTCCCCAAATTTGCCTGGATCAACCCGGAGCCGCAAGGCGTGTGGCAGTACCGCCAGAGTATCAGCATGGTCCAACAACTCATGAGCCAGCGCATGTTTCCGCTGACCCTCAAGGGGCTGGAAGACACGATGCGACTGCTGACCAAATGAAGCGGGCGCTTGCCGCCATGCTGGCAGCCGTGATGTTGGCGGGCGCACCGGCACTGCTACGGGCGCAAGAGCCGACATCCAGCCCACCCGTTGCGGCGCCAACGGCCGATGTGCCACCTTCACCGGCGCAGGCGGCGTTCGACCTCACCATCGAGGCGCCGGATGAAATTCGCGAGCTGTTGGGGCGCCACCTTGAACTGTTGCGCTACCGGGCGTTGACGGACCTGAGTGACAGTGAACTGACGCGCTTGCTGGCAGAGGCCGAACAAAACGCCCGCGAACTGGTGGCCACGCTGGGCTATTTCTCACCTGAGCTCCAGTTTGAACAACAAGCCTCCGCCAGCGGCTCCGTGACGCGTTTGTTGAAATTGAGGGTTGTACCTGGCGAGCCGACCGTGGTGGCTGAGGTCAAGGTCGCATTTGGCGGCCCGATCAGCACCGATCCGGCGGCTTCGCGGCAACGCCAGCAGATTGAAGTCAATGGGTTGCTGCGACCCGGCATGCGCTTCACCCAGGCCCGCTGGACCGCCGCCAAGCAACAGGCGCTACGCCAGCTGACCAGCCAGCGCTACCCCACCGGACAACTCAGCGCCACCCTGGCGGACATTGATCCGGCCACCCACAGCGCACGGTTGAACATCACGCTGGACTCCGGCCCGGCCTACCAGCTTGGTGGCTTGGTGATCAGCGGACTGGAGCGTTATGACGTTGAACTGGTGACGCGGCTGGCGCGCCTGGCGCGCGGCGCCAGTTATGACCAGGCGCAGTTGGTGGCAGCCCAGCAGCGCTTGGCGGACAGCGGATTTTTCGATTCGGCCTACATCTCGCTGGATACCGCGGGTGACCCGACCGCCACGCCGGTGCTGGTGCAACTGCGCGAGGCGCGCTTGCAAAAACTGGTGCTCGGTATTGGCGCGAGCACCGACGGCGGGGCCCGCCTGTCGGTCGAACACACGCACCACAAAGTGCCCGGCATCGGCTGGCGCGCCGTCAGCAAGCTGACGCTGGACCGCGAAACACGCTCGATTGGCACCGAACTCACCGCGCCGCCCGACGCGGACAACTGGCGCTGGGTCACGGCAGCCCAGCTGCAGAGCCAACACCTTGGCAGCTTTGACGTCAACAGCCAAAGCCTGCGCGGTGGGCGCAGCCAGAGCGGGGATCGGATTGACCGCAGCTACTACCTGCAATTTGACCGCGCTGACACGGCCACCAGCCTGGCCACCGCGCCCGCCACGGCCGCCGCGCTGAGCGCCAACTACGCCTTCACCCTGCGAAATTTTGACAGCTTGCCTTTTCCCAACAGCGGCTGGGGCTGGGGCGCGGAGGTCGGTGGTGGCACCACACTGGGCAGTCAGCGCGACCCGTATGGCCGCGTGCTGACGCGCGCTCGAGGCTATTGGCCGCTGGGGCGCGGCGCCGATGATGCGGCCACCGTCTTGCGCGCTGGCCGCCTGGCGCTGCGCGCCGAGGCAGGCGCGGTACTCGCCAAAGAGGGCATCATCTTGCCCAGCACCCAACTGTTCCTGACCGGGGGCGATAGCAGCGTGCGGGGCTATGGCTACCGCGACCTCGGTGTCACGCTGCCAGACGGGCAAACCACCGCGGGCCGCTACCTGGCGGTGGGCAGCCTGGAGTGGCAGCGGCCGATCGTCAGAAATGAGCGTGTGACGGACTGGGAAAGCACCGTTTTCATCGATGCCGGTGCCGTGGCCGACAAGCCGGCCGAGCTGCGTGCCAAGGTCGGTGTGGGGGTCGGCTCGCGCTGGAAGAGCCCGGTCGGGCCGCTGCAGATTGACCTGGCCTACGGCGTGGCGGTTAAACGCTTTCGCTTGCACTTGAACGTCGGGTTCAGCTTCTGATGAGGGCACTGCGCATCAGTTTTTATCTGCTGGTAGCCCCGCTGCTGGGCGCGCTGGCCCTGGCGGGCGCGCTGTGGCTCTGGAGCGGCAGCGGCAGCTCGCTGGCCACCTCGCTCGGTCAACTGGCGCGCTACCTGCCGGCCGGGCAGACGCTGCAAGCCAAGGACGTCACCGGCTCATTGCGGGGCGGCGGCCGCATCGGCTGGCTGCGCTGGCAGCGCGGTGAGTTCAGCGTCGAGCTGGTTGACGTGACGATTGCCTGGTCGCTGCGTCCACTGTTGGGCGGCGAGCTCAGACTCGGTCAGGTGGCGGTCCGGCACCTGCGCATTGAAGACCGCCGCTCCACGACGCCGCCCGCCGCCACGCCGCCCACCCACCTGCGCCTGCCGCTGAAGGTGGACGTGCCGTTTAGCGTGGAGACCGTGGAGTTTTCAGGGCCGGGCGGCACATCGCTGCAAGCCAATGGTCTGGCGGGTCACTATATTTTTGATAGCTACTTGCACAGGCTGGACGGGGGCCAACTGCATATTTCATCTGGAAACTACCAGATCAGCGCCAGCTTGCAAGCCGCGTCACCGATGGCCTTGTCGGTGCAGGTGAACGGCAGCGTGCCAACCACCGTGCCGTCACGCGCTCAGCCGGTCATGGTGCAAGCCCATGCCACCCTGGTCGGCGCGCTGGCCGGGCGTGACGCCGCGCTGGCCCTGCAAGCCGAGCTGGTGCCGACGTTGAAGGCCGCGCTCAATGGCAGCCCGCAGGCGATGCAGGCCAGCGTCAGCGCCCGCATCCAGCCTTGGCAGCTGCAACCGGTCGCCAGTCTGGAGGCGCGCTGGCAGGCGTTGGACCTGGCCGCGCTGTGGCCCCAGGCACCGCAGACGCGGCTGGCGGGCACGGCCGTGGTCCACCCGGCGGGCCCGGGTTGGCAAGCTGGCCTGCAGCTCACCAACACGCTCAGCGGTCCGTGGGACCAGCAGCGCCTGCCGCTGCAGCAGCTTGATGCCAAGGTGGAGTTCGTGGACGGGCAATGGGCGGTCAAGTCGATGCAAGCCAGCGGCGCTGGAGGCCGCATCGAAGGCCAAGGAAAATTTACCGCCGCAGCCGCCCCCAGCGCCCCCAGCGCATTCCAATGGCAGGGCAGTGCCACCATTCACGGCATCAATACCGCGGCACTGGACTCGCGGCTGGCTGCCGCCCAGCTGGACGGCGAGTTGACCGCGCAGCAAACAGCAAGGGGCATTGCCTTCGAGACCCGCCTGCAAGCCGCCAAAGGCAAGAACGCTGCCAACAAGACCGCTGTTTCCAAAATGGCTGGGGCCAAGCTGGATGCCACGCTCAAGCGCACGCTGGACGGCCTGCGCCTGCAGAGCGTCCAGGCCCAGGGCCTGTGGGCCGCGCCTACGTTGACGCTGACCACACTGGCGGTGCAGACCGATGACGCGCAGTTGCAGGGCAAGCTGACCTTTCACACCGTCAGTCAGGCGGCCGAGGGCCAGCTGAACCTGAGCCTGCCGGGCGCGCAGGCGGCGCTGGCCGGGCACATGGCCAGCAGCCGCGGTCAGGGCGACATGAGTCTGCGTGTCACGGACGCGGCGCTCGCCTCGCGCTGGGTCGCCCGCCTGCCAGGCGCACCCTCGTTTTTGAGCCAGACATCGATGCAGGGCGGAGCCGAGTTGACCGGCCGCTGGCAAGGCGGTTGGCAACAACAAGGGCAGGGCTTGCAGATCGAGGCCAGCTTGCGCGCGCCCAAGCTCGACCTGCAGCGCGCAGGCCAGCCCCCGCAGCAGGCCTGGCGTCTGCGCGACGGGCAGGCCGACCTGTCAGGCACGCTGCGCGCCCTGAGCCTGTCAACGCGGGGCCAGATCGAGACTGGCACGCAACGCCTCAAGCTGCAGGCCCAGGCGCACGCTGGACGCATCACCGATGGCCTTTGGCAGGCGCGACTTGATGCAGCCCAACTGAGTGTGCAAGACACCCTGAAACCGGGGCTCTGGACGCTGCAGTTGAGCGACAGCGTCAGCGTCAACTGGAAGCAGAGCGGCACGACCCGCACGCTCGAGGTCGCCGCTGGCGCGGCGCGCCTGACGGGGCCGGTACCGGGCACCGCCGGGGTGAGTTGGCAACCGGTGCGCTGGTCGCAGCAAACCACGGGCGCCACAGCGCGCACCGACTGGCGCACCCAGGGCCGCATCAATGACTTGCCGCTGGCCTGGCTGGACCTGCTCGGACAAAGTCAAATGACCAATCTCGGCCTGCGCGGCGATCTGCTGTTTGGCGGCCAGTGGGACGCCACCAGCGCCGAAACGCTGCGCCTGCGCGCCACGCTGGAGCGCACCAGTGGCGACCTGCTGCTGCAGACCGAAGGCGCTGCCGCCACCCCGGTGCGGGCTGGCGTGCGCGCAGCGCGCCTGCTGGTCACCACCGAAGGCGATCGGCTCGCCGCCAGTCTGAACTGGGACAGCGAGCGCGCCGGTCAGGCGCAGGCTGATTTCAGCACGCGCCTGCAACACCAAAACGGCAGCTGGAGCTGGCCCGCGGATGCCGCGCTGGCGGGTCGCCTCAAGGTTCAACTGCCGCCGGTGGGTGCCTGGTCGCTGCTGGCGCCGCCGGGTTGGCGCTTGCGCGGCACGCTCGATGCCGACGCCGTGCTGTCGGGCACACGCAACGCACCGCAATGGCGCGGCAACTTGGCAGCGCAGGACCTGGCGGTGCGTTCGGTGGTGGATGGCATTGATTTCAGCAACGGGCGGCTGCGCGCCAGCCTGCAAGGCCAGCGACTGAGCATTGACGAATTCACCCTGCAAGGGGCAGGCGGCGTCAGCGGTGGCCAGCTCTCCGCCACCGGTTCGGTGCTGTGGTTGCCAGCGGCCGGGCCTGATGCCAAGACGGTCGCGCACCTGCGTCTGGAAATCGATGCCACCCTGGCGGCCTTGCGCGTCAGCGCACGCGCCGACCGGCGGCTGGTGGTATCGGGCACGCTGTCCGCGCGCCTGAATGAGGCCAAGCTGGCGATTCGTGGCAACCTCACAGCCGATGCGGCGCTGTTTATCCTGCCCGAAGACACAACGCCGCAGCTGGGCGACGATGTGCTGGTGCGCAGGCCCGGCAAAATCCAGGCGGGCACGGCCCCAGCAAAAACGGCAGCACCGTCAGCCGCCGCAGACCAGCGCATGACGCCAGACGTGGCGATCACGCTTGACCTTGGCCAGGATTTTCAGGTGCGCGGGCGTGGCCTTGCCACCCGGCTGGCAGGCAGTCTGGCACTGCGCAGCGCAGGGCGCAACCTGACACCCAGCCTCACTGGCGCGCTGCGCACGGTGCGCGGCACTTACCGGGCCTATGGCCAGCAGCTCGCCATCGAGCAAGGGGTGCTGCGATTCTTTGGGCCGTATGCCAACCCGGCGCTCGACATCCTGGCCCTGCGGCCCAACCTGCAGCAGCGTGTGGGCGTGCAGATCAGCGGTACCGCGCTGTCCCCGGTGGTGCGCTTGTATGCCGAACCCGATCTGCCCGAGTCGGAAAAACTGGCTTGGCTGGTGCTCGGGCGCTCCGGTGCCAGCGGTGGCGCCGAGACGGCGATGCTGCAGCAGGCAGCGCTGGCGCTGCTTGGCGGCAACCAAAAAGGCATCTCCAGCAGTCTGGCACAGGCCCTGGGGCTGGACGAACTGTCAGTCAGTGGCGGCGCCAGCAGCACCAATGGCAGCAGCACAGGCGGTGCCACGGTGACGCTGGGCAAGCGCGTATCGCAGGATTTCTACGTCGCCTATGAGCGCAGCCTGGCCGGCACGCTGGGCACGCTCTCTATCTTTTATGACCTGTCGCGTCGCTTTACCCTGCGCGCGCAGACCGGCGAGAAAAGCGCCGTGGACCTGATCTTCACTATTCGATATGACTGAGGACCGACGGCATTCTGGCGGACGTCGCCCCTTACAATGTGAGGTGCAGCCGTCGTAGTTCAATGGATAGAACGGGGACCTCCTAAGTCTCAGATATGGGTTCGATTCCCGTCGAGGGCGCCACATGACAAAACTTGGTCTTTGAGCCCTGGACAGGGAGCTGGTTGCTCGATGCAACCCATGTCGTCAACAATTTGCTTTAGGCAAGCCAGTGTCGCTATTCGTTTGCGCAGTAAGTTTGTACCTTACGGAATCGAAATTCCCGCTTTGGTAAAAATAGAACTTTGTGCGTCAACACACAGAGTTGTGCCCTCGGTTCTTGTAAGCTGGACCTCAACATTGCCGGACTAACATCGGCATGTCATTGTCTAATTCATTCATCACCCCAAAAGGCGCGCCATGAACATCACCCTCCACCTGATCCCCATCGTGTCGCTCATCGCCGGCATCCTGATTCTCATCATGCCGCGTCTGCTGTCGACGATTGTTGCGATTTATCTGATCATGGTGGGTCTGGTCGGGCTGTTTGGTTCAGGCAATTTCTTGCGTTGAAGGGGCGGCGCCAACATAGCGGTTAGCGCCCATCGTTCTCAAGCAGCAACCCTGCTCTGGGCCGCGTCGACTCAATGCGAACGCGCGCGCAGCGTGCGGCTCAACAGCACCACCGGGAGCAGCCCCACCAACACCAAAGCCAGTGAGGGCAGTGCCGCCTCGCCCAGGCGCTCGTCGCGTGCCAGTTGGTAGGCCACCACGGCCAGCGTGTCGCTATTGAAAGGGCGCAGCACCAAGGTGGCCGGCAGCTCTTTCATCACGTCCACAAACACCAGCAAAGCCGCCGCCGCCGTGGAGCGCTTCAGCAGCGGCCAATGCACCAGGTGCAGCAGACCCATGTCACCCGTTCCCAGACTGCGGGTAGAGTCGTCAAAACTAGCCGGGATTCGGGCGTAGCCGCTTTGCACCGACTGCAGCGCCACGGCGCAAAAGCGCACCAGGTAAGCCCAGATCAATCCGAACGAAGTCGCCGTCACCACATAGCCGACGCTGCTTTGGGGCGCCAGCGCCTGCAGCCAGCCCACGGGCAGCAGCAACCCCACCACCAGCACCGCACCGGGCACGGCATAACCCAGACCTGCCAGCTGCACTGCCAGACGTGTTGGCACATCCGGGCGACGGCGCAGGTTAAAGGCCAGGAACAAGGCCAGGCCGACGGCCAGCACGGCGCTGAGGGCGCCGAGCCGCAAGCTGTTCAAGGCCCAGCCGAGAAACAGGGGCCATGACAGGACTTGCCAGTCGGCCACCAGCGGACGCAGCATGAACAGCACCGGCAAGACAAAACCAATCAGCACCGGCACACTGCACAGCCCCCAGGCCAGCCACTTCTGACGACCCCGCAACAGCACCGCACGCGCGTCCATGGGGTTGGCGCGCGCGCCCCGGGTCGTGGCAAAGCGCAGGCGCTTTTGCGACCGGCGTTCCAGCCACAATAACAAGGCCACCAGTGCCAACAACATGGTGGCCAATTGCGCGGCGGCAATGCGGTTGTCCATGGACAACCAGGCCTTGTAAATGCCCGCCGTAAAGGTCTGGATGCCGAAGTAGCTTGACACGCCAAAGTCCGCCAGCGTTTCCATCAAAGCCAGGGCCGCCCCGGCCGCGACCGCCGGACGGGCCAGGGGCAAAGCCACCTCCAGGATGCGTCGGCGCATGGGCGCCCCCAACAGGCGCGCGGCTTCCATCAGATGCGTGGCGCTTTCGCCTAAAGCGGTGCGGGCCAGCAAATACACATAAGGGTAAAGCGAAAAGATGAACACCCAGGCGGCGCCGCCCAAGCTGCGGATCTCGGGCAGCACCCGCCCTTGCAGACCCAGGCTGCCACGCAGAAAGGTCTGCAAAGGGCCGCTGTATTGAAGAAAATCGGTATAGGCATAGGCCACCACGTAGGCTGGCATGGCCAGGGGCAACAGCAAGGCCCATTCAAAAACCCGCCGACCCGGAAAATCAAACAGTGTCACCGTGACGGCGGCAGACAAACCCACCAGAACCACCCCGGCGCCCACCATGGCACACAGAAGCACCGTGGTCCAGATGTAGTCGGGGAGCACCGTGCGGCTCATCTCGCGCAGTATCTGCGCCGCCGCCACGCCCGAGTCCCCCCACGGCAACCAGGCGGCCAATACCGCCAGCACCGGCAGCATGAACGCCAGCGTCAGGGCCAGCAGCAGCAACTGGCGCAATCGTCGAAACAGCATGAGAGATCAATCCGCGTTGTTCAAATGAGAATTGTAGGTATTTAGAATGGGTGCCATGTTTCTGGAAATTTCACAACTTTGCGTGGCTTATGCGGGCAGCAGCCAGCCGGCGGTGCGGGATGTGTCGTTTGGCCTGCATGCCGGCGACATCGGTGTGCTGATCGGGCCATCAGGCTGTGGCAAAACCACCTTGTTGCGGGCGGTGGCCGGGCTGGAGCCGGTGGCCGCCGGGCGCATCAAACTCGCCACCAGCGTGGTGAGCAGCGTCAGCGTCAATGTGGCGCCGCAGCAGCGCCAGGTGGGCATGGTGTTTCAAGACTATGCCTTGTTCCCGCATTTGAATATTGGTCGCAATGTTGACTTTGGCATTCGGCATCTGCCGCCCAAGGCGCGCGCGCAGCGGGTCGATGAAGTGCTGCAACTGGTCGGGCTGGCGGGCTTTCAGGCGCGCTTTGCGCATGAACTCTCGGGCGGTCAGCAGCAGCGTGTGGCACTTGCGCGGGCCCTGGCACCCAAACCGCGCCTGCTGCTGCTGGATGAGCCTTTCTCCAGCCTGGACGTGGATTTGCGCGAACGCCTGGCGCATGAGGTCCGCAGCATCCTGAAGACAGCCAACACCACGGCGCTGTTCGTCACCCACGACCAACTGGAAGCTTTTGCCATTGGCGACACCATCGGTGTCATGCGTGATGGTCAACTGCACCAGTGGGACGACGCCTACACGCTGTACCACCGCCCAGCGTCGCGGTTTGTGGCCGAATTCATCGGCCATGGCGTGTTCACGCCGGCCATGCTGCGCGAAGTGAATCAGCAAATCGTCGTTCACACCGCGCTGGGCGATCTGATCGATATAGCCGGATGCCCGCTGCCCAGCGCTTTTGCGAATGGCGCCTGCGATGTGTTGCTGCGCGCCGATGACATCGTGCATGACGACGATGCGCCGGTGAAGGCCGAAATCTTGCGCAAGGCGTTTCGCGGCGCCGATTTTTTATACACCCTGCGCCTCGCCAGTGGCGATATCGTGATGGCTCTGGTGCCCAGCCATCACGACCACAAGGTAGGCGAGTGGATCGGCATTCGGGCCCAGGTGGACCACGTCGTCACTTTTCCAAGAAATCAGGCCTCGACCCGCGTGGTCAGAATCTGAAGAGTTATTCAGAGATTGCTTGGTCTCCAGACGTCTGAATTCCTGCAAACTTACAAGCTTTTTAGCCCTCTAGCCCGCGCTGCACCTGCGTAATCAGCTATTTATTAAATAGCAATAGCAATAGCAATAGCAATAGCAATAGCGATAGCAGAATTAACTTGGGCCAAGACCCGCTGCTGAGTAGACTTATCCACAATTGTCAATTCAAGAATTGGCAACCCGACCGGGCGCATTATTGAGTCGGCAGGGTGGCTCAATATTCAATCGGCGCCAACACGCAACCGTCGCGCCACATTTGAAACACACCTTCTGCATTGCTATGTCACCCCAGTAAAAAATTCAGTTGCGCTTCAAACACGCCCAAAACCGCCTCGCGGTCCAGATGCGCCTGGGCATACAAATACCCGGCCGCCCCCAGCCGCTCGCGTAGCGCCCAGTCACCTGCCAGCCCACGCACCGCGTGTGCAAAGGCCTTGGCGTCGCCGGGAGGCACCACCAGCCCGCAGGTCTGCACCACCGTCGCCAGCTCGGTACCGGCATGGGCGCTGGCCAGCATACCGGTCAGCTTGCTGGGCATCACCAGGTCGGCGGCCTCGGCTTTTTGGGGCAGCAGGTGAATGTCGGCCGTAGCCAGCAAGTCGGGCAAGCGATCGGCGGGTTGCCGCGCAGCAGCCCCAGGTCAAAAGCCGCATCCACCTCAAAGTCTTGCACATGCAGCCACGCCTTGGCCCCGCACAGCCGGGCCACCGCCACCGCCGTGGGCGCACAAAACAGCGCCGGCTCCACCACCCACACCACGTTCGGCCGCTACAGCACCTGGCGCAGCATTACCGGCCAGCTGCTCAAAGCAAAGCTGGCCAGGTGCAACAGCCGCTTGATGGCCCCCGGCTGGGGCGGAACCCACAGCGGGCAGCGCCACACCGTCACGCCCTGCAAAACCTCGGTGCGCCAAGCCGTGCCACGGTAGCCCGAGCTGATCTTCCAGGCCGGGTAATAGGGCGGGGCGGTGACCACGCGCACCTGATGCCCGCGCGCGGCCAGCCAGGCAGCCAGCTCGCCGGTGTACTTGCCAATGCCAGTCAGCTCCGGGGAAAAGTTGATGCCGTAAAGCAATATTTTTTTAGTCAAATTGGCCTCTAGACCATATGTAGACTGCGTGAGCAGCTATTAATTTAATAAAGGGTAGCGTCCCCTTTTCTCCCTTTTCTCCTGTTAACTGGACAAAACAGATTCGATGCGCGTCAACAGCGCTTGCGCCTGCTTCAGGCACTCTTGTAACGCGGCTTCAGAGACCAACTCACCGTCGTAGTCGCTTAGGTTTCGCTGCTTTCGTAGACTGTCCAAAACCTGGATCGTGGCACTGTCAACGCCCAAGGTCTGGGCAAGGCATGCAATAGCAGTCTGATCTTGGCCAGGTTAAGCAAGTTGGTCGAGGTCATGTTGCGATCCAATCAAAAACAGCTTGGGCTTGGCCAGCACATCCAGCACAAAAGACGCGTTGGCTGTCAACTTGGCGCGCCAGTCCACCGTAGAAAAAACCTTGGGGTTGATTTCGCGCTGCAAGGTGGTCTGCCCCCAGCAACTGCCTGGCCGCCATCAACACAAACAAGGTGTTGGTCACCAAATAGCGCCGCCACAAGCGCCTTGGCTCGGACGCCAGACGGTGCAGCCACTCCAGCCCATGCTCGCGCATCCACACAGGCGCGCGTGACACCGTGCCGGCTGACAAGTCGAACGCGGCACCCACGCCCAGCATCACGGCATTGATGCGGCCCCGGTGCGCCAGCATCCAGAGCTCTTGCTTGGGGCAGCCCAGGCCCAAAAACACCAGGCCCGCGCCACTGGCGTTGATGCGCTCGGCCAGCAACGAGGACTATGCACCCCGCGTCTCCTCGCATGCCCATTGGTTGGCCAGATCAACCAGCTCCACCATTGTTGCCAGCGACATGCTGACATAGGATATTTCTTCGTATCGCAAAATAACGGCAAACGGATTTAGGACACTGAATTGGTCAGGTGGGAAAGGCATCAGCACTTGGTGTTGCACCAGCAGGTCAACCAACTCGTCCACGTCATGCGTTCTTCGAAAAACAATACCGTGATACGCAGCAACGGCCTTAAGACACTTCTCAACAACTTGCTGGGCAAAAAAACCTGTTGCTGAAATGTCCACTTCAGGATGGCTGGCTAACGCCTGAAACGATATTGTGTCTCGCTTGGCCAGTGCCAGCAGACGGGCGGCCTGGTCAGTGTGGCGAGGCATACAACACCTTGCCCTCGCGCAGTGCCCAATAAACGGCTGTGGTGCATGAACTGCTGCGTTCGTCAATGTCGGCTTGCGAATACACCAGCACATCTGCCGGTATATTCAGTGGCCGCAGTACCTGCCGCAGGCGAACCATCTCGCTAAATTTGTCATGCAGCACCGGTTCAATCACCAAAAAATCCAAATCAGAATCTTCCCGTGCATCACCACGCGCATATGAGCCAAACAAAATAACCTTGGCTGGCTTGGCAGCTTCGCCTAGAACCAATGCGGCTTGTTGAATGGTCTGTTCTGAAATCATAGTTTTACCTTCATGAATACTATTTCACCACTACTTCAAAAGCGGATGCTAACCGGCCATCAAGCTGCGCCCGAGGTTTTGTTTACCAAGCTCTGCGCGGCGGCAAGCTTTAACTCAATCCTTCTGCTTACTGCCGCCTTGTCTGCTATGTTGCCAGACTTACGCGTACCACCGGTGCAAATGGCAATTTCACCATTTGAGTCTAGCCGTCGCGAAGGCTTATTTATCTAGCCAAATAAGCCCTTAGCCCCCATGTCTATTGCGCAAGCAGCTACAAATTATGAAGCAAAAACACTGACCCGCAGCGCATACACTTCTGTGCGCCAGGCCCATAGACCAGCTCAGCGGCACCCAGCTCGCCCAGGCAATCTACACAATAGATGGGCGCCACCTTGCCTGCTGGCGTATCTACCGTCCACTTGAAATCAGCGTCAGCGTCATCGGTCATGCTGCCAGCCACACAATAACGCGTGGTGCCGTCGTCTGCGGTAAACGGCAAGCGGGTCAGGTACGTTTGATTTGTCATGTTCTAACCTTCAGAAAAACCTTGGCCCACCACACCCTCAGCAATTGCCTGGCCGCCATCAACACAAACAAGGTGTTGGTCACCAAATAGCGCCGCCACAAGCGCCTTGGCTCGGACGCCAGCCGGTGCAGCCACTCCAGCCCATGTTCACGCATCCACACAGGCGCGCGTGACACCGTGCCCGCCGAGAAGTCAAACGCGGCCCGTCAACCCAGCCTCGGCCACTAAATTCAAGCAACCGGTCCCCGAGGCCTTGCGCATAACAGTTGCCCTCGTTATTCATGCTAGATTCGAGCTGTTTAGTGTGTCTTTGTAACAAACCAACAATCACAATGGGATTCCCTATGAAGATAAAGCAACTTCTTTTCTGTAAATTTCCGGAATCTGGTTTTGGGGTGTTGTGAATACGCGGCGTCAGGGTTTCATGGTCAGGTAGATTTTTGCGGTCATCCACTCCTCGTCTTGTTCGGCCAGAATGGCACTGACCAGT
>JANYHL010000033.1 GCA_025359085.1 Gammaproteobacteria bacterium | reverse complement strand
CTCCGTCGACAAGCTCAGTTTGACGCGCCAGGTCCAGGCGACACATTTGCGGATCAAATCATCCGCCGCGCGGCCCTGATGGCTCCAGCCCAGCTTCAGCGCGATACGCCCCTCGGCCAGTGACACGACCGGAGTTACTCTTGTTTTGATAGCTGCCTGCGCAGGTGCGACGGGGGCTGGCGCCTGATTTGGCTCAAAAACCACGAGCTTGGCATCCAGTATCTCCAGGCCACGCCCGCGAAACACGGCCAGCGCCCGGTGCGAAGGCACGCGGCCAATCGGCTCGTCATAGTCAAAATAATCGCGAAACTTGGCGACATCGGGGTGGTTTTCATCCTTGCCATCCATCAGCCGGGCTTTCAACAGCCCCTCGTGCCACAGCCACTCGCGCAAGTCCTGCACCACGCCCGGATTCTCGGCCCAACGCTCGCTCAAAATATCGCGCACACCGTCAAGCACCGCGGGCACGGTGGAGAAATCAGGCTGCTTGTCCTCGCCTTCCAGCACCGGCCGCAGGGCAATCACGTAGGCCTGGGCTTCGTCCGCCGGAACCAGGTTCGGGTTGGTAAACAAGGCGTCGGCCAGCGGCTCCAACCCCGCCTCGCGCGCCAATTGGCCTTTGGTGCGGCGTTTCAATTTGAACGGCAGGTACAGGTCTTCCAGTTCCTGCTTGCTGGCAGCGGCCACCAGCATTGCCAGCAGCACAGGCGTCAGTTTGCCTTGCTCGTCGATCGCCTTGATCACGGTTTGCAGGCGGTCACGCAGCTCGCGCAGATAGGTCAGGCGGGCCTCCAGTTCGCGCAGCTGGATGTCGTCGAGCCCGTCGGTGGCCTCCTTGCGGTAGCGGGCGATGAAAGGCACGCTGGCACCACCGTCGAGCAAATCGACCGCGGCTTGCACTTGTTGGTGGCGAACCCGGAGTTCCTGCGCAATTTGCGCGATGATTTTCTGCATGACTAAAAGAAGCGTCAGCCTTGCGCTGACTAAAACTGAGTGAAGGCCGCGAGTTTGCCATAGGCGGGGATCGACGGTTGGCCTGTGGGGTCCGCCCTACAGCTACGCGTCCAGACGTGGAAACCACTTTCTGGACTGCACCGTTAGCTCGTAGACGTGAAATACGTCGAGCAAGCCAAATCGGGCCATCCGACGTATCCAAGCAACTTTCCTCAAAGGATCATCACCATGAGTCAACAAGCCACGTCTGCAGTATCTCAGCCTCGGCTTATCGAGACGCTTTTATCACGCACGGGCGCGCCGAACGCTCCCGCCATGACCGAAGAGCTACTTCCGTTCACAGTCATATTGGTGCGCGACGAAGACGACCTGAATAAAGCCGTGCAGATCCGCCACTCGGCGTATGCCCGCCATCTGCCGGACTTCGCCGAGACGCTCAAAGATGTCTACCCAGGCATCGGCTACATTCCTTTTAGTCACGTCGGCGGTCTGCCGCACCGCGTGATGTCCCTCGAGGTTGATTCCGTGGAGCCGAGCTGGGCCGCAGCAAAACAACCGTTTTATGAATTTTTTTTCCACACGCATCTCCCGAATCACCCCATCCTCCCCCGCTCGAGGTGGACCAGCGCAGTCCACTTGCATTTCCCCCAAACCTTGGCAGCGAACCAAGGACCACGCCATCTGCGCATATTTCCTGAATGCGACAGACCCAAAGCCGGCGTTTCATATCGGCGAGCGGCAAGCTACTTGTCGCCTCATTCCTGCAGCCAACTGCTGAATCTACAGGCTACACACCCGACGGCAAACTCTTGCACAAGCCAGCGCCTACCCGAGAAATGACAACGACAACCGTCGTGCTGGAGGGGCTTTCTCACTCAATATTGAGCAGCAAGCCCATCTACAGACATTCCTGACAAAACATATTTTGGGGATAATCGCCCCATGACTTCAACACTAAATGCTGATCCGGCCGAACTGGCCAAGTTTTCTGATCTTGCGCACCGCTGGTGGGACATGGATGGCGAGTTTCGACCCTTGCATCAAATTAACCCCCTGCGCTTGGAATGGATCAACCAACTTTGCCCCGTGGCGGGCAAGCAAGTTCTTGATGTGGGCTGCGGCGGCGGCATCTTGGCAGACGCCATGGCGCGACTGGGTGCCCAGGTAACCGGGATTGATCTGGCCAGCAAAGCGCTCAGAGTCGCGCAGTTGCACGCTCTTGAAGCGCAAACCCCCAACTTGCAATACCAGGAAATCAGCGTTGAAGCCTTGGCAGCAGAGAAAGCCGGCAGCTTTGATGTTGTGACTTGTATGGAAATGCTGGAACATGTGCCCGATCCAGCTTCCGTGGTACGGGCTTGCGCCACGCTGGTCAAGCCCGGGGGCTGGGTATTTTTTTCCACACTTAACCGCAGCTCGAAGTCGTTTATTCTGGCCGTTGTGGGTGCCGAGTACGTACTCAACCTTCTGCCGCGCGGAACCCACGAATATGCCAAGATGATCCGACCCAGTGAGTTGGCAAGTTACTGCCGATCCGGGGAACTTGACCTGCGGCACACACGGGGTATGCAATACAACCCGCTGACGCGACGTTACTGGATGAGCGACGACACCAGCGTGAATTATCTTTTTGCCACCCAAAAGTCGCTGACCAAGGCCGTGTGACGAGCATTCCTGGCATGTTTACCGATATCAAGGCGGTGTTGTTTGACCTGGACGGCACTTTGATTGACAGTGCGCCGGATCTGGGTGCTGCTGCCGACAAAATGCGTGTCGTTCGTGGCCTGCCTTCACTGCCGATGGCGCACTACCGTCCCATGGCGGGTGCCGGGGCAAGAGGAATGATTGAAGTCGCATTGGGTTTGACCCCCGAGCATGCGAACTTTGACGTTTTGCGGGAAGAGTTTTTTAAAAATTATGAACAATGCATGACGCAGCAAACCTATGCTTTTGACGGCGTGCACGATTTGATCAGTGGCCTGTTGACGCAAGGTCTGCCGTGGGGTGTTGTCACCAATAAATCGAAACGATTTACCGATCCCCTGATGCGCAGCATGCTGCTATTTGAATCGGCCAAGGTAGTGATTAGTGGTGACACTACACCTCATGCCAAGCCGCATCCCGAACCCCTGTTTGAGGCCGCACGGCGACTTGCCATTGAGCCCACGCGTTGCCTGTATGTTGGAGACGATGAACGAGATATCGTGGCGGGACGGGCGGCTGGCATGAGGACGGTCGCTGCCACCTACGGCTATCTTGGTCAAAAAGCCGATCCGCTCCAGTGGGGCGCGCATGCGATTATCAATTTTCCGGCTGACCTCTTGCAATTGCTGCATAAGGCCTAAAATAGCAAGCTTGGGGCTGCACTGGTTTCGACGTGGGTACGGAATCGCTGTGGTGCATGTCGAGCTGAATGCGCTCGTAAAACAGATTCAAAAAAACTAACTGCAAACGACGAACGTTTCGCACTCGCTGCTTAAACACCAGTGAGCCTTACAACAGCAGGCCGATGGGCTGGGCAAGGGGTCTTTAGCGCAAGTTAAGGGTTCCAGGCTGTAAGGTCATACACATCGGCTGGCGCTGAACCGGGTACCTTGGTTTGGGGCAAGACAATAGGGTGCTGGCGACTGTGAAAGCGTGTGGCTGCGCGTTCACAAGGGCGAGACTCAAATCAGACCACTAAACATGTAGATCTGCTCGAAGATGGCTTGCGGACGCGGGTTCAAATCCCGCCAGCTCCACCAAATATCAAATCCAACCGGTGCTCCGGTTGGATTTTTTTCGCCTATACCCGCGTGTTTACACGGGTTCCCGAGGTTTCTTACGGACTTCGCGCTTTTGTGGGAACCCAAAATTTGGCCACTTTGGCTTTGGCGCGGCCAACAATGCAAAAGGTAGGGCAGACCAGCTAGTCCGCAAAAAACAAAAACGGCATTGCGTTTTGAACACAATGCCGTTATGCGTTGACTTGTGAGTCGTTGATCGCTAAGCTAAAAAGCTTTTGTTAATCAACGGCTTACACAACCAAATGGCGGAGCGGACGGGACTCGAACCCGCGACCCCCGGCGTGACAGGCCGGTATTCTAACCAACTGAACTACCACTCCTGGTAGCGGCAACATTTACTCTTTCGAGTCAAGTCGTCGGTTCTTGCGAACTGACTGTTACCAACTTGCGCGTCGTTCATCTCATGATGAATTTGGCGACCCCACGGGGATTCGAACCCCGGTACCTACCGTGAAAGGGTAGTGTCCTAGGCCTCTAGACGATGGGGTCATAACCTTTGGACTTCCGTCTCAACTCATAAAATTTGGTGGAGGTAAGCAGGATCGAACTGCTGACCTCTTGCATGCCATGCAAGCGCTCTCCCAGCTGAGCTATACCCCCCAAATTGCACAATACTTTTTCAAGTATCTGCAATTTCCAAGCCTCAAATTATAGCCTGAATAATCAGACTGAACGCAGACGAGTCAGCACTTTTTCTCTTTCACACAATTCAAGCACGGCGTCGAGCGACGGCGTGTGGGCGCTGCCCATCACCAAGACCCGCACCGGCATGGCGAGTTGCGGCATTTTAATGCTGCAGGCAGCCAGTACTTCCTTGATGGATGCTGCAATTGACGGTTTGTCCCAGCTACAGTTCGTCAGTTTTTCAGCCAGCAGATTCAACGCTGGTTGAATGGCGTCAGTGACATGCTGACTCAGCTCAGCCGGGTTGGGCATCACGTCGGCATAAAAAGCTGCTGCCCAATTTGCCAACACCACCGTGGTGTCACACCGGTCTTTGAACAGGGCACAGATGCGGGGCAATCGTTCATCAGCCTGAATGCCGCGCTTTTGCAGTTGCGCCTGCACCAAGGGTGCCAATGCATCGTCATTCATGTTCTTGAGGTGTTGCGCATTGACCCAACGCAGCTTGGCTTCGTCAAACTGCGCTGCGCTACGCCCCAGATGATCCAGACTGAACCATTGCAGAAATTGCCCTCGGCTAAAAATCTCGTCGTCACCATGGCTCCAGCCCAGGCGCGCCAGGTAATTGACCATGGCATCGGGCAAATAGCCTTCGTCGCGGTATTGCGTCACCGGTTTGGCTCCGTTGCGCTTGCTCATCTTCTCGCCCTGCTCGTTGAGCACGGTGGGCAGATGGGCATAGACCGGGGGTTCTTGACCCAATGCTTTGAAAATATTGATCTGACGCGGCGTGTTGTTGACATGGTCATCACCGCGAATCACATGCGTGATCGCCATGTCGATGTCGTCCACCACCACGCAGAAGTTATAAGTGGGTGTGCCGTCCGGACGTGCAATCACCAGGTCGTCGAGTTCATCGTTGCTGATTTCGATGCGACCCTTGACCTTATCCTCCCATACTACCGAGCCACCCAAGGGGTTTTTGAAGCGCAACACCGGCTTCACGCCATCTGGAATGGACGGCAAGGTCTTGCCAGACGCCGGGCGCCAGGTGCCGTCGTAACGCGGTTTTTCTTTGGCGGCCATCTGCTCTTCACGCAATGCATCGAGCTCGGCCACACTCATATAGCAGGGATAGACATGACCGGCCGCCTGCAGCTCGGCCAACACGGTCTTGTATCGATCCATGCGCTGCATCTGATAGTACGGGCCTTCGTCATAGTTCAGCCCGAGCCAGGACATGCCGTCGATGATCACATCCACCGCTGCCTGGGTGGAGCGTTCCAGGTCGGTGTCTTCAATGCGCAAAATGAAATCGCCGCCAGTGGCACGAGCAAACGCCCACGGGTACAAGGCTGAGCGAATGTTACCGAGATGAATGAAGCCGGTGGGAGACGGCGCGAAACGAGTGCGAGTTTTTGTTGGTGTCATAGCAGGGTGTTCAAGCCGACCAGGCCACGCGCCAGATCAGCCTTCAGATCATCAATATTTTCCAGGCCGACGGCAACGCGGATCAGGCCCTGGCCGATGCCAGCGGCCTGGCGCTGTGCCTCGGTGATGCGGCCATGCGAGGTGCTGGCTGGATGGGTAATGGTGGTTTTCGTGTCACCCAGGTTGGCGGTGATGGAGCACACCAGGGTGCTGTCAATCACATGGAAAGCGTGTTTGCGCGCCTGTACCGGGTCGGCCGCTTTGACATCAAACGACAGCACCGCGCCGCCTAAACCCGACTGTTGCCGCATCGCCAGCGCGTGCTGCGGGTGCGACGGCAAACCCGGGTAATACACCCGCGTCACTTGCGGCTGGTCTTGCAGCCAGGTGGCCAACGCCAGTGTGTTGTCGCTCTGGGCTTTCATGCGGATCGACAGGGTTTCCATACCTTTAAGCACCACCCAGGCGTTAAACGCCGACAAGGTAAAACCGGCGCTGCGCATCACGGGCATGAATTTTTCATCCACCAGTTGTTGTGTCGTGCACAAGGCACCTGCAATCACGCGGCCCTGACCATCCAGGTACTTGGTGCCCGAGTGGATGACCACGTCGGCGCCGTAGCGAATCGGCTGCTGCAAGGCAGGGGAACAAAAGCAGTTGTCCACCGCCAGAACCGCACCTGCGTTGTGCGCCACATCGGCCAGAGCGGCAATGTCGCACACATCCGTCAGCGGGTTGGTGGGCGTTTCGGCAAACAGTAAACGGGTGTTGGGCTGCACCGCCGCCCGCCACTGTGCCACGTCGGTTTGCGAGACAAAAGTGCTTTGTACGCCAAACTTGCCAAACTCACCGGCCAGCAAACGCATGGTCGAGCCAAACACACTTTGCGAGCAAATGACATGGTCACCTGCCTTGAGCAGCCCCATGCACAGCAGCGTGATGGCTGCCATGCCGCTGGACGTGCCAATGCAGGCCTCGCTACCTTCCAGCGCAGCCAGGCGCAACTCCATGCTGGTCACGGTAGGGTTGCCAAAACGCGAATAGGTGTAACCGTCTTCTTCACCCGCAAACCGGCGCGCGGCCGTCTCGGCGTTGGGCTGCACGAAGCTGCTGGTCAAATACAGGGCCTCGGCATTTTCACCGTACTGGCTTTTGTCCACGGCGGTGCGCACCGCCAGAGTGTCAAGGTGCAACTGTGCAGGCAATTTTTTAACAGTCATGCCTATTCCTCGTGGTTGGGCAGCGCCAGACGGGAATTGTCCTCAGCGGCTTCATCGGTGCCGACGCGGCTGGCGTTGAGCCGGGCAATGTCTTCCAGCGTGATGTCGCCAGTCACGTAAACGCCGTCAAAGCAGGAGGCGTCGAAGCCCTTGATAGTGGGGTTGAGGGAACCGATGGCCTTCTTCATGCCGTCGACGTCCTGGTAAATCAGCGCATCGCAACCAATCAACTGCCGAATCTGCTCCACCGTGCGGTTGTGCGCCACCAACTCTTCCGGCGTCGGCATGTCGATGCCGTAGACGTTGGGATAGCGCACCGGTGGTGCGGCGCTGGCCATGTAGACCTTGCGCGCACCGGCATCGCGCGCCATTTGCACAATCTCGCGGCTGGTGGTGCCGCGCACGATGGAATCGTCCACCAACAGCACGTTACGGCCCTTGAATTCGCTGGCAATCGCGTTGAGTTTTTGGCGCACCGATTTTTTGCGCACCGACTGCCCCGGCATGATGAAGGTGCGCCCGACATAGCGATTTTTCACAAAGCCTTCGCGGTACGGCAAGCCCAGCAACTGCGCCAGTTGCGCGGCACTCGGGCGGCTCGATTCAGGGATCGGGATCACCACATCAATTTCATTGGGCGGCACGGTAGAAATTACCCGCTTGGCCAGTGTCTCGCCCAGATTCAGCCGCGCCTGGTAGACCGAGATGCCGTCCATCACCGAGTCCGGCCGCGCCAGATAAACATACTCGAAAATGCAGGGGCTTAACACCGGATGTTCGGCACACTGCTGCGCATGCACCGTGCCCTGCAGGTCAATGAATACCGTCTCGCCGGGGGCTATGTCACGCTCGAATTTGTGCGACGTGCCTTCCAGCGCCACGGACTCGCTGGCCAGCAACACGGTACCATCGCCGCGCCCAATGCAAAGCGGGCGTATGCCGAACGGGTCACGAAACGCCAGCACGCCATGGCCGGCGATCATGGCAATCACGGCGTACGAGCCCTTGATGCGCTGGTGCACCTTGCGCACGGCAGCAAACACATCACGCGGGCGCAGCGGCAAGCCGCGCGTGGTTTCTCCCAGCTCATGGGCCAACACATTGAGCAGAACCTCGGAGTCGCTGTCGGTGTTGATGTGACGGTGGTCATTGCTGAACAGCTCGGCTTTCAGTGCGCGCGCATTGGTCAGATTGCCGTTGTGCACCAGCACAATGCCAAACGGCGCGTTGACGTAAAACGGCTGCGCCTCTTCTTCGCTGAAGGCATTACCCGCGGTCGGGTAGCGCACCTGGCCGAGCCCGCAATTACCCGGCAGCGAGCGCATGTTGCGGGTGCGAAACACATCGCGCACCATGCCTTTGGCCTTGTGCATGAAGAACTTGCGCTCCTGCTGCGTCACGATGCCTGCGGCATCTTGCCCGCGGTGCTGTAACAGCAACAGGGCGTCATAAATGAGTTGATTGACGGGGGCGTTGCTGACAACACCAACGATTCCACACATGGTAATTTTCCAATCAGTTCAGAACAAGGCTCGCACCAGCGGCATCACACATTCTTGGCAGGCGGATCATGTCGGTAAATACCTTGCAAATTCTTGCGGGAACACGGGCTTGAGACCTCTGAGCGTCGCCAGGGCCAAGTCGGCACTCACCGACAGCTGCCACCGGGGGTCCGCTTTTAAAGGTGTCATCGTTATCACCACCGTGGCCAGCAACAACAGCAGCACCCCGCGCACCAGGCCAAACATGGCACCCAGCGCCCGGTCCGCAGGACGCAGGCCGACGGCGGCGAACAGCTTTTGCACCAGACTGGCCAACAGACTGCCCACCAGCACCGACAACACAAACACCACGGCAAATGCCACCGCGTAACGCACCGTCTCGCCCGAGTCGGCCAGGGGCAAGTGGGCTGCGAGGTCCGGCGCCAACCACCGTGCCAGCAGAAATGCCACCACCCAGCTCAGCAATGAAAACACCTCGTAAATCAAGCCCCGCCAAGCACCCAAGAGCAAGGAGACCAGCAACACCCCCCCAAAAATCCAGTCCAGCGCAAGCATGGGTATCGATACAGCC
The DNA here is from genome assembly GCA_025359085.1 of Gammaproteobacteria bacterium. Classification (GTDB taxonomy): domain Bacteria; phylum Pseudomonadota; class Gammaproteobacteria; order Burkholderiales; family Burkholderiaceae_C; genus Rhodoferax. Next base: position 118,488 of record JANYHL010000033.1, on the reverse strand, counting down.
GTGCGGTACGGGTTACAAGGTCAGCAGGGCGGCGGGCAAATCAAGTTTTTTGATTTTTTCTGCCGCCTTAGCCGCCTCAACCTTGGTGCCAAAGGGGCCAACCCGAACGCGAATTCTGTCCCCGTCTTTGGTCTTTGCCACATGGGTGTAGGTATTCAGACCCGCATGTTCGAGTTTCAAGCGCACTTCACGCGCCCGTGTTGCGTCGGCAAAGGCACCCACCTGGACCACAAAGCGGGCCTCCCCACCAGCAGTTTTGTTGTCAACAGGGCTGGCAGAGCCTTTGCCATCGAGCAGCGCCTGCGCCTTGGTCGCCTCATCCGTCTTGATCAGCGCTTTCGCAACCGGCGCGTCATCCGTCTTGATCGCTGCGGGACCGGGCACGGGGTTAACCGGTTTTTGCACTTCTTTTGCTATTATATTAGGAGCTAATGACTCATATTCCACGGGGGCTAGAGCTATTTTTTGCTCACTACTTGCTGCGGCGGGAGCGACCGCAGGCGCCAGCACGGGGGCCTCTGAAGAAAGCAACACCGCCGGCGCTGGAATGCTCAGGGGCAACACCTTGTTCTTGTCGGGTATTTCTATGGGGGTGTCCACTGCAATCGGGCGCGGCTGCTTGTCAAACAGCAGCGGGAAACCGATGACGCCCAGCAACACCAACACCGCCGCACCCAACAAACGGTACTTGGCGCGCTTGCGCATCATCTCGACGCTCTCGGACGGTGCTGGCGCGGCAGACGGGTCGTCGCTGCCCTTGCGTAACTTGAAAAATGCCATGGTGTGGAGGGTTCAGAAGTTCAATGGCTGGGCAGGTGTTGGGCGTCAAGGCGAGGCACACCGTCTTTCAAAATACCACCCACGGTGAAGAATGACCCAAAAACGACAATTCTATCAGTGGGGTCGGCCGCGCTGATCGCCGCCTGCAGGGCTTGCTGCGGGTCGGCGTAGGTGGCGGCGCTGGCCTCTTTGCGCGTGTTTTGGGCTTGCCACTGCCGCAACAAAGCGTTCGCGGATTCGGCCCGGGGAGTCGGCAAATCGGTGAAATACCATTTATCAACCAAGGGATTGATCCGGGCCAGCATCAGCGCCACGTCTTTGTCGGCCATGGCGCCAAAAACGGCATGCGTGGTCGGGAAGTAACCCATGGCGTCCAGGTTGGCCGTCAGCGCCGCGACGGCATGCGGGTTGTGCGCCACGTCCAGCACCAGCGTCGGTTGGCCCGGCACGATCTGAAAACGCCCTGGCAGCTCGACAAAAGCAAACCCACTGCGCACCGCCTGTGCCGTCACCGGCAGGCGCTCGCGCAGGGCCGTCAATGCGGCCAGCACGCCAGCGGCATTGACCAATTGGTTGGCCCCCAGCAGCGCGGGATAGGCCATGCCGCTGTAACGCCTGCCGCGCCCGGCCCAGGCCCACTGTTGCCGGTCACCCGATACATTGAAGTCGCGCCCCACCTGCCACAGGTCAGCGCCGACTTCAAGCGCCCGATCCAGCACACTCTGCGGCGGCATCGGGTCACTCACCACCACCGGGCAGCCCGTACGCATGATGCCGGCCTTCTCGAAACCAATGGACTCACGGTCTGGCCCCAACAGCGCCATGTGATCGAGATCAATGCTGGTGATGATGGCGCAATCGGACCCGATGATATTGACCGCATCGAGCCGCCCGCCCAGGCCCACCTCCAGAATCACCACGTCCAGGCCACTGCGGCCCATCACGTCCAGGATGGCGAGCGTGGAAAACTCAAAATAGGTCAGGGAAACTTCAGCATCATTTTGGCATCTAGCCCTTTCCACACTTGCGAAGGCAGCTACCAATTGTGAAGCATCCACCGGCTCGCCCAGCAGCCGCAGGCGTTCTTCAAAACGCACCAGATGCGGCGAGGTGTAGACCCCGGTGCGGTAGCCGGCCTGACGCAAGATGGATTCCAGCATGACGCAGGTCGAGCCTTTGCCATTGGTGCCGGCCACGGTAATCACCGGGCAGTCAAAGCGGATTTCCATGCGTTCCGCCACCGTGCGCACGCGGTCCAGGCCGAGGTCGATGGTGACCGGATGCAGTTGCTCGCAATGAGCCAGCCAGTCAGGCAATGTTTTTAGGTTTTCAATCGGTGTTTTCATACGATGGGCGATTGTCGCCCACGTTCACGCCGGTGGCATGATGCGGGGCATGAACACCCTTGCCACGCCCTCATCCGCCCACCCGCAGGTGACCGTTTTCGGTATTGCCAATTGCGACACCGTTAAAAAAACCCGCCGCTGGCTGACCGAGCACGGCATCAGTTACGCCTTTCATGATTTCAAGAAACTCGGTGTTTCGGCGCAGCAACTGTCGGGCTGGATCGCTGCGGTGGGTTGGGAGCCGCTGCTAAACCGCAAGGGCACCACCTGGCGCCAACTCGACGACGCCAGCCGCGCCGCAGTGGTGGACGCATCAACCGCCAGTGCCTTGATGCTGGCGCACTCCAGCGTTATCAAGCGGCCGGTGGTGGTGTGGCCCAGCGGTCAAGTGACAGTGGGTTTTGATGAGTCTCGGTGGCAGGGATTGATACGATAGCCAGTGACCATTTGAATGGGCAAAAACGCGGCGAGGGACACCCGGGCGATGGCGCCGATTTCAAAAAGCGAAGCGTATGAGCCCCCGGCATTCGGGCCTGACTCGTTGCACGGGGCAATAGACGGCAACGGTTGTGCGCGCCGCCCTTTCGACCCCGCTTAAAATTACCCACATGATTACCTCAAAATTCGACGGCGTCTGCGTCAGCACCCAGGCCAGCGTCTATTTCGACGGCAAATGCATCAGCCACGCCATCACACTGGCCGATGGCACGAAAAAATCCGTCGGCGTGATCCTGCCCGCCACTTTGAGCTTCAACACCGGCGCGCCGGAAACCATGGAATGCGTGGCAGGCAGTTGCGACTACAAGCTGCCCGGCAGCGAAGTCTGGCTGAGCTCCAAGCCAGGTGAAAGCTTCAGCGTCCCCGGCAACACCCCATTCGACATTCGTGTCACCGAGCCGTATCACTACATCTGCCACTTCGGTTAACCTGATCGTTTTACTTATATTTTCATAGCTGCTCACGCTTATTCGACGCGGGCTAGAGGCCACAACATGTCAAACACCATCCTTCAAAACATTCCCGTTGGCCAAAAGGTCGGCATCGCCTTCTCGGGCGGCCTGGACACCAGTGCGGCCTTGCACTGGATGAAGCTCAAAGGCGCTCTGCCCTACGCCTACACCGCCAACCTGGGCCAGCCCGACGAGACCGACTATGACGACATCCCGCGCAAAGCCATGGAATATGGCGCAGAAAAAGCGCGCCTGATCGACTGCCGCAGCCAACTGGCCGCCGAAGGCCTGGCGGCTTTGCAAAGCGGCGCCTTTCACATTTCCACCGCTGGTGTCACCTACTTCAACACCACGCCGCTGGGCCGCGCTGTCACCGGCACCATGCTGGTGGCGGCCATGAAACAGGACGACGTCAACATCTGGGGCGACGGCAGCACCTTCAAGGGCAACGACATCGAGCGCTTCTACCGCTACGGCCTGCTGACCAACCCGGCGCTCAAAATCTACAAGCCCTGGCTTGATCAGGCTTTCATCGACGAGCTCGGTGGGCGCGCAGAAATGTCGGCCTTCATGACCGAGCACGGTTTTGGCTACAAGATGTCGGCCGAAAAAGCCTACTCCACCGACTCCAACATGCTGGGCGCCACGCACGAGGCGAAAGACCTGGAGTTTTTGAGCAGCGGCATGAAGATCGTCAACCCGATCATGGGCGTGCCATTCTGGCGTGACGACTGCGTGGTGAAAGCTGAGGAAGTGTCGGTGCGCTTTGAAGAAGGCCGCCCCGTCGCTTTGAATGGTATGGAATACCCGGATCTGGTGAGCCTGATGCTGGAAGCCAACCGCATTGGTGGCCGTCACGGCTTGGGCATGAGCGACCAGATCGAGAACCGCATCATCGAAGCCAAGAGCCGCGGCATCTACGAGGCGCCTGGCCTGGCGCTGCTGTTCATCGCCTATGAGCGCCTGGTCACGGGCATCCACAACGAAGACACCATCGAGCAGTACCGCGACAACGGCCGCAAACTGGGCCGCCTGCTGTACCAGGGCCGCTGGTTTGACTCGCAAGCCATCATGCTGCGCGAAACAGCACAACGCTGGGTGGCGCGCGCCATCACCGGTGAAGTGACGCTGGAGCTGCGCCGCGGTAATGACTACTCGCTGCTCAACACCGAGTCACCCAACCTGACCTACGCCCCCGAACGTCTGAGCATGGAAAAAGTGGAAGACGCGCCGTTCTCGCCGCTGGACCGCATTGGTCAACTGACCATGCGCAATCTGGACATTGTCGACACCCGCGCCAAACTGGCTATCTACGCCAAGAGTGGCTTGCTCGCTTTAGGCGAAGATGGGGATTTCCTGAGTCTGGCCAACGACGCCGGCAAATAGGGAAATCGGGGGCTTCGTCCCCCTATTTGTTCAGGTAGCTCTGTGCAATCGGCCGCAATGCGGCGGGCGTGATGCCCAAAGACTGCAGGCCTGGCACTTTGCCGCTGGCGACGTTGTCGACTTTCATCGAATCCAGGTTGTCGTGACTCATGACGGGTTCGCCCGGCGCGAGCGCCATCAGCGCGGCCTGCACGTGACCGAGCCAGAGCGGCAGTGCCACCACCGGACGACCGCGACCGCCATGAACCCCGCTCAGTTGCGCTGACAACTGCACCAGTTGCCTCAAAGTGAAGACCTCCGGGCCGCAGGCTTCAATGATTTTTGGCTTGGCCGCAGAGGGCGCCGCCCCCGCGTCCTCTTGCGCCAGACTTTGCACTACGGCGCTGGCCACGTCGTCCACCCACACCGGTTGAAAACGCGCCCCGCCACAGGCCAGCGGCATGAAGGGCAACACTTTTTGCAGTTTGGCAAAAACGTTGAGAAACTTGTCCTGGGCGCCAAAAATCACGCTGGGCCGCATAATGGTCAGGTCAAACCCGGCTGGCGGGGCAACACCTGCCGCCGCTAGCAACACTGCCTCGCCCTGCCCCTTGCTGCGCAGGTACATGGACGGCGCTGATTGAGGGTTTTGCGCGTCCGCTCCCAAGGCGCTGATATGCACCACGCGCTTGACCCCGGCGGCCCGGCAGGCCCGCGCCAGCTTTTGCGGCAAGGCGACGTGCACCTTGTCAAAGGCCGCCTGATCGCCATGCAGGATCGCTACCAGATTGACCACCGCATCATGGCCCGCTACGGCCAGGGACAGCGCCGACTCATCATGCACATCGAGTTCCAACACGCTCAATTGGGATGAGCGCGGCAAAGGCTGCACATGATCGCGCTGTCGGGTCGGCACCGTGACATACCAGCCTTGTTGCAGCAATTTCTTGCAGACCTGGGTGCCAACAAAACCGGTACCACCGACAACGATTACTTTTTTCATAATTCAATTCTGCCCCGTGTGCAAGCCTTGGTACTGCAAAAAAGCAAGGAATCGGAAGAATCCACGTTCACGTGCTCTGACGCTGCACCAATTGCCAGCCCACATCAACACTGTGCGCTTCGACCATTTCACCCCGCATGAGCTGCAACAGCATGGTCGCCGCGCTGTCACCGATCTCAACGCGGGGCGTGCGGATGGTTGTCAACGGTGGCCACATCTGGTCGCTGCCCGCCAGGTCATTGAAGCCCGCGATGGCCAGTTGGGACGGCACCTGAATGCCGAGCCGCAGTGCTGTCAGCAAGCCGCCTTGCGCCAAGTCGTCATTGCAAAAGAAAATGGCATCCACATCGGGATGCCGTGCCATGTACTGCTCCAGCATCTGTCCGCCCAGCGCCAGCGATGAAGGCTGCACGCTTTGCCACTCCAGGGCCGGATCGTAACAACCAGCCGCTAGCAGCGCCTCGCGGTAGCCCGCCAGCCGCTGCATCACCCGCGGGTCCAGCTGCGCCGCGGCAAACGCGATACGTCGGCGCCCGGTCTGCAACAAATGGTCGGTCATGCAGCGCCCGGCATCGACCTGCGAGAAGCCGACACAATACAAGGCTGGATCGTTGGAGGTTTCCATCAAATGGACGCAGGGAACGCCGCTGCGGGCAATCATATCCCGACAACGCGCGGTCCGATCCAAGCCGGTGACCAGTAGCCCAGCAGGCCGGTAGGCGAGATAACTGGCGAGCAACGCTTCTTCTTCCTCAGCTTCGTAATGCGTCACGCCAATCAGTACCTGATAGCGGGCGGCATGCAGCGCCCGTTGTACCGCCTCCAGCAAATCCACAAACAAGTTGTTCGACAGCAGCGGAATCAGCACCACCACCGTGTGGCTGCGGGCGCTGGCCAGGGCCCGTGCTGCGGGGTCTGGCACATAGCCCAAGGCCGCCGCCGCCGCCGCTACCCGGGCCACCAAATCAGCGCCCACGCTACGCTCACCGCGCAGGGCGCGCGAGGCGGTAATCCGGCTGACCCCGGCAGACAGGGCCACATCGTCCAGCGTGACGCGCCCGGAGGCTCGGCTTTTTCGGGATGAAGTGCTCATGAATAAGGGTTTACCCTTGCTTTTAGCAGACAAAAATAACGCTAAGATAGCGCTATCTTACTGAAATTCAGGGCGCTACCCGCATTAATTTTTGCCTGCCAAAACCCATGTTTCGGAATGTTTTCAACCCATTCCGTTTTTTTGAAACCGTTAAGATAGCGCTATCCAAATTATGAAATCCGTTGTCATGATGGGCGTTGCCGGTTGCGGTAAATCCAGCGCCGGGCAAGCACTGGCCCGCACATTGGGCTTACCATTGATCGAGGGCGATGAATTTCACCCAGCGAGCAACCTCGACAAGATGCGTGAGGGCTTGGCCCTGACAGATGCCGATCGCGCCGATTGGTTGTCTACGTTGGGGCTGACGCTGGCCCAGCAAGAACACGGTGCCGTGCTGACCTGCTCGGCACTCAAGCGCGCCTACCGTGACCGTTTGCGGGCCCAGGTACCCGGCTTGCACTTTGTATTTCTGGACATCGACCCACATACCGCGCATCAACGCGTCACAGCCCGCGCCGGTGCCCACCTTTTTCCCGCCAGCCTGGTGGACAGTCAGTTCGCCACACTGGAGTCCCCCGTGGGTGAGGCCGGCGTGTTGCGGGTCGATGCCACACAAGCCCTCTCCAGCATGACCGAAACCGTCGCACGCTGGCTCAGCGACGAATCAAACAAGGACATGACATGAACAGCCGACCGATGCAGAAATTTCTGGACAGCTTGATGGCAGTTTGCCTGGCCGTCATGGCGGTTTCGGTATTTATCAATGTGGTGCTTCGGTATGGTTTTGGCAGCGGCCTGGCAGCCAGCGAAGAGTTGTCACGCCTGCTGTTTGTCTGGATGGTGTTCATTGGCGCGACGGCCGCTTACCCCAAGGGCGAGCACATGGCGTTTACCAGTCTGCTGCACCCCTTGCTCAAGCGCGGCCGTGAAACAGCGCTCAAGTTGGCAACCCGATTGATCCATGCACTGGTGGTTCTCAGTTGCGCCTTGGTCGGTTGGGGCGCCTGGCAGCAGGTGGTAGTGGGGATGGACAGCGTCAGCGTGGTGTTGGGCTACCGCCAAGCACTGTTGCCGCTGCCGGCCTTGCTGTGCACCTTGACCATTGGCTTGATGGCGCTCGTGCAATTGATCCAGGGACGTGCCATCGATTTCGGTCACGCCGTCGACGTTGAATAAGTCATCTACAAAAAGAACAAGGAAGCCCTGATGAATCAAGGACTGGTAGCTATTGTTTTCATAGTCGGCATGCTGGCCTTCATGGGTGTCGGTATGCCCATGGCGTTTGCCCTGGTGCTGACCGGAGCTTCCATGGCCTGGGTGCTGGATTTCTTCGACACCCAGTTGCTCGCGCAAAACCTGGTCGCCGGGGTGGACAGCTTTCCGCTGCTGGCCGTTCCCTTCTTTATTCTGGCCGGGGAGTTGATGAACGCCGGTGGCATCAGTCGGCGCATCATCACGATGGCGCAGGCCTGGGTCGGCCATATTCGTGGCGGCCTGGGTTTTGTCACCATTGGCGCCGCCATCTTGATGGCCAGCATGAGTGGTTCGGCGCTGGCGGACACGGCGGCGCTGGCCACCATCCTGCTACCCATGATGCGGGCCCATGGCTACCCGATGTCGACCTCGGCCGGGTTGATCGCGTCGGGCGGCATCATCGCGCCCATCATTCCGCCGTCCATGCCATTTGTCATTTATGGCGTGACCACCAACACCTCCATCTCGGCCTTGTTCATGTCCGGCATCGTGCCCGGTTTGATGATGGGCGCCGGTCTGGTGGTGGCGTGGAAGCTGCAGTTGCGCAAGCTGGATCTACCCGCTGGTATTGCGCTGCCCATGCGAGAGCGGTTACGCGAAACCGGCAAGGCCTTCTGGGCGCTGTTGATGCCCCTGATCATCATCGGTGGCATGAAGACCGGTGTCTTCACGCCCACCGAAGCCGCGGTCGTGGCGGCTTTTTATGCGATGGTGATTGCTTTTTTTGTGCACCGTGAAATGAAACTGGCAGACTTGCATGGCGTGCTGGTGCGGGCCGCGAAAACAACCTCGGTCGTGATGTTCCTGTGCGCTGGCGCACAAGTGGCCAGCTACATGATCACGCTGGCGGACCTGCCCGGCATCCTCACCGAATGGCTCGGTCCGCTGATCCAGTATCCCACCCTCCTGATGGCGGTGATGATGGTGGTGCTGGTGTTGATCGGCACCGCACTGGACCTGACGCCAACGATCCTGATTTGTGCCCCGGTGATGCTGCCGATTGCCGTCAGTGCCGGCATCGACCCGGTCTATTTTGGCCTGATGTTTGTGCTCAATGGCGCCATTGGCCTGATCACGCCGCCGGTCGGCACCGTGCTCAACGTGGTCGCAGGCGTCGGGCGCATGCGCATGGATGAAGTCATCAAGGGCGTCAACCCGTTCCTGATCACTTATATTTTGATTCTGGCCCTGCTCGTGGTCTTTCCCCAACTGGTGATCGCACCGGTGGCCTGGATGCGCTGAGCTCACATCGACCAGCAACTCGTTTCCTCATCGTTTTACGATTTTTTTCAACCTTAGGAGATTTTCATGACCCTGATTCGCCGCACCCTCATTGCCTGCGCCGTCGGCGCCAGTCTGCTGGCCAGTGGCCTCAGCAGCGCACAAGACATCAAGCCCCACCTGATCCGCTTTGGCTATGGCCTGAATGAACAATCCAACCAGGGCCGCGCCACCAAGGTGTTGGCCGACGAGATTGCCAAGCTCTCGGGCGGCAAGATGAAGCTGCGCGCCATCGGCGCCGCAGCCCTCGGCTCCGATATCCAGATGCAGCAAGCGCTGATTGGCGGCGCGCAGGAAATGATGGTGGGTTCGACCGCCACCCTGGTCGGCATTACCAAGGAAATGGCCTTGTGGGACACACCTTTTTTATTCAACAACGCGCAGGAAGCCGATGCGGTGTTGGACGGGCCATTGGGTGACAGAGTCAGAGCCAAGCTGGAAGAAAAAGGGCTGATTGGTTTGGTCTACTGGGAAAACGGCTTCCGCAATCTCACCAACAGCAAACACGCCGTGGCCAAGCTTGAAGACCTGAACGGCATCAAGCTGCGGGTGATGCAAAACAACGTGTTTCTGGACAGCTTCAAGACTTTGGGCGCCAACGCCATTCCGCTGCCATTTTCTGAACTTTTCAGCGCCCTCGAAACCAAGGCGGTGGACGGCCAGGAGAACCCTTACAACACCATCCTGTCCAGCAAGTTCTATGAAATTCAGAAGTACCTGACCGTGACCAACCACGTCTACAGCCCCTGGATTGTGCTGGCGAGCAAGAAATGGTGGGACAGCCTGAGCAAGGATGAGAAAGCTGTGCTGATGACGGCCGCCAAGACCAGCCGTGACTTTGAGCGCAAGGACACGCGCGCCGAAGCCGCCAAAGCGCTCGATGACCTCAAGGGCAAAGGCATGCAGGTAACGGTGCTCTCGCCGTCGGAAGCGGCGCGCATGCGCGACAAATTGACACGCGTCAATGCTGGCATTGCAACCAACGTCGGCATGGACTTGTGGCGTGATACCCAGAGCGAACTGGCCCGCTTGCGCGCCAAAAAATAGGTCTAAACCACCACCGGCTCCGGCTCGAGCCGGATGCCAAAGCGTTCGTAGACACTGGTCTGGATGGCACGCGCCAGCGTCATGACTTCACCGCCCGTGGCACTGTCGGCGCTAGTGACGCCGCCGCGGTTCACCAGCACCAGCGCCTGTTTTTCATAGACGCCGGCCTGGCCGACCGACTTGCCACGCCAGCCACAGGAGTCAATCAGCCAGCCCGCCGCCAGCTTGACGCGTCCGTCGGCCAAGTGGTAGTACACCACCTTGGGGTCGCGGGCGATGATGTCGACGCACTGTTCGGGCGTCACGGTTGGGTTTTTGAAGAAGCTGCCGACGTTGCCGATGACTTGTGGGTCCGGCAATTTGGCACGCCGGATCTCGCACACCCAATCAAAAATTTGCTGCGCCGTGGGATTGACGCACTGATGTTCCACCATTTTTTTATCCAGGTCGGCATAACCGAGCACCGGCTTCCAGGTCTTGGGCAAAGCAAAACGCACACGCAAAATCATGGCTCGGTCCTTCAGGCCCAGCACCTGATGTCCACCGGACCCAGGGCCGTCCGGCACGGCCGCCGTCGCAGCCCCGTGTTTGAACACGGAATCGCGATAGCCAAACGCGCACTGCGCCGCATTGAGCGTGAACACCTGCCCGGTCTGCAGGTCCAGCGCATCCAGCGAATCAAAGCGGTCCTGCAATTCAACGCCATAAGCTCCGATATTTTGCACCGGCGCCGCCCCGACGGTGCCAGGAATCAAGGCCATGTTTTCCAGGCCGGCATAGCCCTGAACCAGCGTCCAGGCCACCAGTTCGTGCCAGTTCTCGCCCGCACCCGCCTCCACAATGAAGGCTTTGTCTGTCTCCATCAGCAGCCCTCGCCCCATGATCTCGACCTTGAGCACCAGGGCTTTGACATCGCCGGTGAGCACAATATTGCTACCCCCGCCCAGCACAAATTTGGGGCTGGCACGCAGTTCCGGGTCAGCCAGTAGCCTGTGCAAGTCCGACTCGCTGGCAATCCGCAGCAGCGTATGCGCCTTGGCCACGATGTGGAAGGTATTAAAAGCCTGCAGGGGAACATTTTTCTCGAATAACATGGCAAGATTGTCGCATTGGGAGTGTCCGCATTCCCGTTCGGGCTGAGCCTGTTGAAGCCCTCCCTGGAACCAAACGCGCCGCTCTTGCACAGGCTCAGGGCGAGCGAATTTTTATTGAGTAACCCAAATGCCTTCTTTTGATACGGTTTGCGACGCCAACATGGTGGACGTCAAACACGCGGTGGAAAACACCACCAAGGAAATCACCACCCGCTTTGACTTCAAAGGCACGCCCGCCTCGATCGAACTCAAGGACAAGGAAATCACCGTGATTGGCGACGCCGAATTCCAGCTCACCCAGATCGAAGACATCCTGCGCAACAAGCTCACCAAGCGCAGTGTCGATGTGCGCTTTCTCGACATGGGCGATGTGCAGAAAATGGGCGGCGACAAGGTCAAGCGCGTCATCAAGGTGCGCAGCGGGATCGAGACCGAAATGTCCAAAAAAATCCAGCGTCTGCTCAAGGACAGCAAGCTCAAGGTTCAAGGCGCCATCCAGGAAGAAAAAGTGCGTGTCACCGGCGCCAAGCGCGATGATCTGCAGGCGGCCATGGCCTTGATCAAAAAGGAAATGACCGATATTCCGCTGACCTTCGACAACTTTCGCGATTGATGAAAACCACCGCCCTGCTGCTCACGCTGTTGGCCCTCGGCCCGCTGGCGCTTGCCCAGAGCGTGGCCCTGTCCGGCATGCTGGGCGGCAAGGCGCTGCTGATCGTCGATGGCAGCGCGCCCAAAAGTGTGGCGGTAGGCGAGGCTTACCGCGGGGTCAAAATCATCTCGACCCAGGGCGATCAGGCGGTGATGGAGATTGCCGGCAAACGACACACGCTGCGCGTCGGTGAAGCGCCTGCCAGCGTCGGCGGCAGCGCGGGTGCTGCGGCCGGCGGCAGCCGGGTGGTCTTGAGCGCTGGCAGCGGCGGCCACTTTTTTACCCAGGGCCAGATCAATGGCCGGGCCGTGCAGCTGCTGGTGGACACCGGCGCCACCATGGTGTCCTTGAGCGTGGCTGAGGCCGACCGCGTCGGACTCAACTACAAGACGGGCCAGGCCGTGCAATTGAGCACCGCCAATGGCGTTATCCCCGGCTGGCGGCTCAAGCTCGCATCGGTGCGCATTGGCGATGTGGTGGTGTATGACGTGGATGCGCTTGTGTCCACCGGCGCCATGCCCTACGTTTTGCTGGGCAACAGTTTTTTGGCACGTTTTCAGATGACCCGAAGCAATGAGCAAATGGTCCTTGAGAAACGTTATTAAGGCCCTCGCGTGACCATTCAAACCGAAAACGAATATGAAGACCTGCTCGGCCTCTGGTCTGATCTGGAGGCGGGTCTGGGCATTATTTTGGGCCGCCCGGCGAGCATTCAGGAGTTCGAAAATCGCGTCTGGCAGTACGACCGCTGGATGCAAGGCCTGCTGGCGCGCGACACCGATATCGGTTTGTATTTGCTGTTTCAGCTGACCAGCAATTCGCCGGTGGGTTACAGCGCCTCGCACGCACTGGTCAGTACGGTGTTGTGCCACCTGATGGCCGTTGAGCTGAAACTGCCGCAGAGCGAGCGCGACAGCCTGGTGCATGCGGCCATGACCATGAATATGGCAATGACAGCGCTGCAGGACGAGTTGGCCGGTCAGTTGGAGCGGCCCAGCCTGGCGCAACAAGAAGCCATTCGAACGCACGCCACCCACGGCGTCACCATGCTCACCGACATAGGCGTGCGGGACGCGCTATGGCTCCAAACCCTGGCGTTGCACCACGACGAGAGTACCGACCGGGGTGAGTTGCGCGCTCTGCCCGCCGAGCGCCGACTGGCCCGCATCTTGCGCATGGTAGACCGTTACGCCGCCATGATCAGCCCCCGTAAATCACGTGAAGGCCGCAGTGCTACCGATTCGGCGCGCGCCATCATCAGCCAATCGGTCGCCCAAAACGATGAGCTCGGCCACGTGCTGGTGCGCGTGGTGGGCTTATGCCCACCCGGTACCTATGTGCGCCTGGATACGCAGGAGGTGGCGGTGGTGGTGCGTCGCAGCAGCACGCCCAATTTGCCAATTCTGGCGATCGTGACCAACCCGGCCGGGATACAGCTGAAACCACCGCGCCTGCATCGCAGTGCCGAGGGTAGCCCTGCCATCCGGGCCGCCTTGCCCGCCTCAGCCGTGCATGACCGGATCAACCACCACCTGATTCTGCAACTCGGTGCCTATGCGGCGTTGCATCCTTAGGCTTTTTACTATATTTTTAGTAGCTATCAATGAATACAGGACGAGGGCTAGAGGCCAATTCGTTATAAATCTTTCTCAACAAATTCAACCATCAATCGGGCCATCGCCAAGCCATCATGTCCCAGCGCCAAACTGTCAGTGGCAGCGCTGTAGAGCTCTTCCCCGAGCAAGATGCGCCGCTTGTCCAGCAGGTAGGCGCTGAGGTCTTCGACAAACTCAGGATGCGGCTGCACGCACAGCACCTGCTGCTCAACCGTAAAGGCAGCCACCGGGCAAAACTTGCTGCTGGCCAACAGCGTGGCGCCGGCGGGCAGCCCAAGGACCTGGTCCTGGTGGCTGGCCAACAGGGCAATGTCGCTGCGACCCTGCGCTTGTGCCCACGTCGGTGTGTGCCACTGGTAGTGCATGCGCCCGGCGCCCCAGCCCTGCGGCGCGCGCTCAACTCTAGCGCCCAGGCACAGGGCAATCAGCTGGTGGCCAAAACAGACGCCGAGCAGCTTCTTTTTGGATTGCAGCAGTTGTTCCACCTGCTGGCGCAGCGCCAGCACCCAGGGCTCTTGCGAGAATGAATCGGCCCGGCTGCCGGTGAGCAGCACCGCGTCGAAGTCGTCATAGGAGGACGGGTACTGGCCGTCCACGGTGTTGAATATTTCCACCGTCCAGTTGTCGGCGCCCGCCGCCGCAAACAAACGCCGGAACATGTCGCCAAAGCCGCCAAAGCGTGCCGCAAGCTCGGCGTCGAACAGGTCATTTTCGAGAATGCACAGCTTCATGATTTCCCTGCAGCCTTGCCCTTCTTGCCCAGGCGCGACTCAGTGCCTTTGATCAAACGGCTGATGTTCTCGGCATGGCGATAAATCAACAGCAGCGACATGACACAGAGTGCCAACAAAACGCCCTTGTTCAGGTACCAGGCCACGCCATCGCCAAAGACGTAATAGACCGGCACAAACAGCGCTGCCGTGAGCGATGCCAGCGACACGTACCGAAAAAAGTAAACCATGATGAGCCAGGTGGCCCCGCTGGCCAGTCCCAGAATCGGACTGATGCCGAGCAGCACTCCGAGTGCCGTGGCCACACCCTTGCCACCGACAAAGTTGAAAAAAACCGGGTACAGATGGCCAACAAAAGCGGCCAGCCCGACCATGGCCATGGTGCCGTCTTCCAGTCCATACGGTTTGCCGTACCACTTGACCAGCATGACCGGCAACCAGCCCTTGGCCGCGTCGAGCAACAAGGTGGCGATGGCCGCCGTCTTGGAACCCGAGCGCAGCACGTTGGTCGCGCCCGGATTTTTGCTGCCAAAAGTGCGCGGATCATTGAGCCCCATGACGCGGCTGACGATGACGGCAAACGAGAGCGAGCCGATCAGGTAACCCAGCAGCGCTGCGGCCAGGGGAAAGAAAGATTGCATGGATTCCAAAAAATTCTCCTGCTGTGGCACCCGCCAGGCTTGGGGTGTGAGGCGTCTATTCTGCCAGCCCGCGCCGGGATTCAATCCAGCAAAGCACACTGCACCGGTTTGGCGCTCAGCAAAGTCACGCAGACCTGCGGATCCAGCCCCACCAGGTAGCCGCGTCGGCCGCCGTTGATCAGGATTTTGGGCAAGTCCAGAATGCTTGATTCGATAAAAACCGGCATGGCGCGACGCGTGCCAAACGGCGACGTGCCGCCCACCAGATAGCCGCTGTGCCGGTTGGCGACTTCGGGCGCACAGGGTTCCACCGATTTGGCGCCGATTTGCCGCGCCAGATTTTTGGTGGAGACCTTGCGGTTGCCGTGCATCAGCACCACCAGCGGCTTGGCATCCTGGTCTTGCATGATGAGGGTTTTAACCACGTGAAACGGGTCCCAACCCAGCTCGGCCGCACTGTGCAGCGCGCCGCCGTGTTCCAGATAGGCATACGGGTGCTCGGTAAACGCCACCTTGGCGGCTTTGAGCAGTTGGGTGGCAGGGGTCAGGCTGACATGTTTCGCCATCTTGGGGACCTTGTTCCATTTCTAATTCGATGTGAGACGAGGCGGACTGCTGTCGCAGAGTGCTTTAGCACGGCAAAGGGGGGCAGCGACGCATCGTTTTGAAGTGGACGTGGAATTACTGCGCCGGGTCGCGCAGTTCCCACCGCAGGGCATCAATCTGTTTCAACAGTTCAGGACTGAGGGTGACACCCCACGCATCGATGTTTTCATCCAGTTGCGCCACGGACGTGACACCAATGATGGTGCTGGCGACCTGCCATTTGGTATAGCAAAAAGCCAGTGCCAGCTGCGTCGGCGTCAGGCCGTTGTGTTGAGCCAGCGCGTTGTAGCGTCGCGCCGCCGTCAACGCCTCGGGGCGGCCCCAGCGTTGCTTGCGGGTTGACTCGTACTTGGCAATGCGGGCTTGTGCTGGCGCACCGGGTCCGGTCAAACCAGACGCATCGTACTTCCCGGTGAGCAGGCCAAAAGCCAGCGGTGAATACGCCAGCAGAGACACCTTGAGGTGGTGCATGGTTTCATCCAACGCGTTTTCCACGCTGCGGTTGAGCAAGCAATACGCGTTTTGCAGAGTGGCCACGCGCGGCAAGCGATACTGGTCGGCCAGGCGCATAAACTCATGCACACCATAAGGCGTTTCGTTGGACAAGCCCACGGCGCGCACCTTGCCCGCTTGCACCAAGGTCTGCAAAGCCTCCAATTGGGCGTGGATGGACGTGCCCTCATTGCCACCGACAGGCTGGTAATAAATGCCGCCAAACGCAGGCACCGAGCGCACCGGCCAGTGAATCTGGTACAGGTCAATCACATCGGTCTGCAGGCGCTGCAGGCTGCCCTCGCAGGCGGCCACGATGTCGGCGCCGGTCAGGTCAGCGCTGCCGCCGCGAATCCACGGCATGCTGCGCGCGGGACCCGCCACTTTGGTGGCCAGCACCAGCTTTTGCCGTGCGCCGGGGCGCTGGGCCAGCCAGTTGCCCAGGATGATTTCGGTGGCGTTGAAGGTGGCGGCGCGCGGCGGCACCGCATACATCTCCGCCGTGTCGATGAAATTCACGCCGCGTTCCTGCGCGCGGTCCAGGATGGCAAAAGCGGTGGCCTCATCGACTTGCTCGCCAAAGGTCATGGTACCCAGGCAAATGGGGGTAACAAACAGGTCGCTGGACCCAAGTTGAACGGTTTTCATGGGAATTTTCAATAAAAATGGGCCTTGCAGCCGATTTTTGTAGTTTACGGGGTTACCGTCAACCTGGCGCCCGGTGATCGAGGAGGTGCTGAACAACAGCGCCCTGACCAGTCACACCCAATAACCTCAAGGTGGGCTTGCACCGCAACAATCCTTGCGCTTGGGTTAACCTCGCGGCCTTCTTACAAACAAAGGATCAGCATGAAGAAACTCAATGTCACTATTAAATTGACCATGTCCGTCCCGGATGACTGGGAACTGATCGAAACATCTGAAGGTGGGCAAGTGTTGAAACTCCCCAACAACCAGTTTCTGGATCTTGCCATCGAGCCGCTATTCGCCAGCAATCCCGAGGAAACCTGGAGCAGCACGGAGGACAACGATACCCTGAACGACATCCTGGACCTGGTGGAGAGCGAAGAAGTGGCTTACGAGTTCATCACCCACTGATCTTGTTCATCCACGACGAGTGCAGACTTGATTGGGGAGAGGTGCCATGACCGGGATAACACTCACTTTTGTTAACGCGAATGTGCACAGCGTGCACCTGCCCGATGGGGCACACGTGGGCAATCTCAAGCGCATTGGCCCTATTTGGAAATTCAAGGCGATTGGCTATGACGCAGCTGGTGAGGTGCTGCCCGGCGGCGGGCCATTCACCGACCAGCACAACAGCCCATGTTCAGCGTCCAATGCCGCTGAACTCAGCGCCAAGCTGGGTTTGCCGCCTTGAAAAGCGTTTTTAGCGCCAACCGCGGCGGTCGTTGTTCATCATCCGTTGAACATCGTTGCTTAACCTGGTCAGTTCGTTTCGCAGTTGACGGCGTTCTTGCGGGGTAACAACACCGTCACGATTGCAGCGGTTTTCGCGAATTTCAATGTCGCGGTCACGTCGATAGCGCTCTCGTGCCTCGGATCGCGTGATGTGCCGCATGCCAGACCTTGCTGAATGCGCAGACATTGATCGGTTGCTGCGCTTGGTCAGCCCTCTTGACCTCAGAAAATGCCACATCACACCCTGATCATGGTGGGAGAAATTCACTCCTTCGCGTCCACTCAAGAAGGATGCACCACAAAAATCTTCAATAAAATGCCCGGCAAACCTCGTACTCGGCAACCAAAGCAGCGCCCCACAGGCAGGGCCAGCGCCAGGTAACGCTACTTGCCCAAGCGATAGTCCAGCGCCATGAACATGTCGCTTTCTCTCTTCCCCGTCGGCTGGGAGCACTATTTGCTCGGTGGAATTTTCGTAGGCACGGGTGCGGCGCTGTTGTTCGTGCTGACAGGCCGTATCGGCGGCATGAGTACGGTGTTCACAAGTACCTGGTCTTACCTCGTGCGTCGACCTTTTTTTCAGCAAGAACGCTTTGTGGACTCGCGCGGTTGGCGGCTGGTGTATGCGCTGGGCTTGATGCTGGGTGCCCTGGCATGGTGGCTGGGCTTTGCAGGCGGTGCGCCAGAAGCCACCGCCGTGCCGCCATGGCAGTTGCTGACCGGCGGCTTTTTGGTGGGCTACGGCGCACGCCTGGGCAACGGTTGCACCTCGGGTCACGGCATTTGCGGTCTGGGCTCGCTGCAGTTGCCCTCGCTGTTGGCGGTGCTGACCTTCATGGCGACCGCATTTTTAACAGCCAACTTGATGGCAAGGTGGCTGGCATGAACTTGTCCAACAAAACCCTGCCCCGGATGCTGGCCACACTGGCAGCGGGTGCGCTGTTCGGTTTTGGTCTCTCCATCTCCACCATGATCCGGCCCGAGGTGGTGTTGAGCTTTCTTCGCTTTGAAGACTTCGGTCTGATGCTGGTGATGGGCGGCGCGGTATGGGTGGTGAAGCTGGCCTACAAGCTGACGCCCCTCTTGCTGAAGCGGCCGCCGCTGGGCGACCGCTTCCACGCGCACCCCAGCGTCTGGAACCGTGACACCTTGACGGGTGCGGCGCTGTTCGGTGTCGGTTGGGGCCTGTGCGGTGTCTGTCCCGGGCCGGCGATTGCGGGTCTGGGCGCGGGCAATTGGAGCTTGCTGTGGGCGCTGACAGGCATTGCCCTGGGCGCCCTGGCGCAAGGGCTCCGGGCAACGTGAACGGGCACGGGTTACAGAAGTGAAATTGTCGCCTGATCAGGTAAGGCGGCTAGTCTGTGACGGCACCCGACAGAAGTAAGCTTCTGCCCGTGCCCCACCCATTGTCTTGCACCAAAACGATCTACACCACGGCGGCGGCGTCGGTATAGTCCTTCACCTTGTCGAAGTTCAAATACTGATAGACAGTTTTGCTGGCGGGGGTCAACACAGCCATATCGGCCATGTACTCGGCTTGAGTCGGGATACGGCCCAGCTTGGCGCAAATGGCCGCCAGTTCGGCGCTCCCCAGATAAACGTTGCTGTTTTTACCCAGACGATTCGGGAAGTTGCGCGTGGACGTGGAAAACACGGTCGCACCTTCTTTGACCTGCGCCTGGTTGCCCATGCACAGGCTGCACCCGGGCATCTCCATGCGCGCACCGGCCGATCCCAGCACCCCGTAATGGCCTTCTTCGCTGAGCTGCTTGGCATCCATCTTGGTCGGCGGCGCCACCCACAGTTTGACCGGGATATCGCGCTTGTTTTCCAGCAGCTTGCTTGCTGCGCGGAAGTGACCGATATTGGTCATGCAGGAGCCGATAAACACTTCTTCGATCTTGGCACCCGCCACATCAGACAGTGTCTTCACGTCATCCGGGTCGTTCGGGCAAGCCACGATGGGCTCATGAATGTCAGCCAGGTCAATCTCGATCACGGCAGCATAGTCAGCATCGGCATCACGCTCCAGCAATTGCGGATTGGCCAGCCAGGCCTGCATGGCCTTGATGCGGCGGCTGATGGTGCGCGCATCCTGATAACCAGTGGCAATCATCCATTTGAGCAACGTGATGTTGCTGTTGATGTACTCGATGATGGGCTCTTTGTTCAGCTTGACGGTGCAGCCGCCGGCACTGCGCTCGGCTGAGGCATCGCTCAGCTCAAAAGCCTGTTCCACCTTGAGGTCAGGCAGGCCTTCGATTTCCAGTATACGACCCGAGAACACGTTCTTCTTGCCCTGCTTGGCCACCGTCAGCAAGCCCGCCTTGATGGCATAAAGCGGAATGGCATTGACCAGATCACGCAGCGTGACGCCCGGCTGCATGTTGCCTTTGAAGCGCACCAGCACACTCTCTGGCATGTCCAGCGGCATAACGCCGGTGGCCGCGCCAAACGCCACCAGGCCGGAGCCGGCGGGGAAGCTGATGCCAATCGGGAAACGGGTGTGGCTATCGCCGCCGGTGCCCACGGTGTCAGGCAGCAGCATGCGGTTAAGCCAGGAGTGAATGATGCCGTCGCCCGGGCGCAGCGTGATGCCACCGCGATTGTTCATGAACGCGGGCAGTTCGTGATGCATTTTCACGTCCACCGGCTTCGGGTAAGCCGCGGTATGGCAGAACGACTGCATCACCAGATCAGCACTGAACCCCAGGCAGGCCAGGTCTTTCAACTCGTCACGGGTCATGGGGCCAGTGGTGTCTTGCGAACCCACGCTGGTCATTTTTGGTTCACAGTAAGTGCCGGGGCGCACGCCTTGGCCTTCGGGCAGACCGCAGGCACGACCGACCACCTTTTGCGCCAGGCTGAAACCTTTGCCGGTATCAACCGGGTTTTGCGGCAGGCGGAACAAGGTGCTCACGGGCAGGCCCAGCGCCTCGCGCGCCTTGGCGGTCAGGCCGCGGCCGATGATCAAGGGAATGCGACCCCCGGCACGTACTTCGTCAAACAGCACCTCGCTTTTGAGCTTGAACTCGGCCACAACCTTGCCGTCTTTCAAAGCTCTACCCTCATAGGGGCGCAACTCGATGACATCACCCATCTCCATCTGGCTCACATCGAGTTCGATCGGCAGCGCGCCCGAATCTTCCATGGTGTTGTAGAAGATCGGCGCAATCTTGCCACCCAGACAGACGCCACCAAAGCGCTTGTTCGGCACGAACGGAATGTCCTGGCCCGTGAACCAGAGCACCGAGTTGGTGGCTGATTTACGGCTGGAGCCAGTGCCCACCACGTCGCCAACATAAGCGACCAGGTTGCCCTTGGCTTTGAGTTCGTCAAAAAACTTGACCGGACCGCGCTTGCCATCTTCTTCAGGGACGATACCGGGGCGTGCATTTTTGTGCATGGCCAGGGCATGCAAGGGAATATCGGGGCGGCTGAAGGCATCGGGTGCGGGTGACAGGTCATCGGTGTTGATTTCACCCGCCACCTTGAACACGGTGAGCTTGATTGACTGCGGCACTTCCGGGCGCGAGGTGAACCATTCGGCATCAGCCCAGCTTTGCAGCACGGCTTTGGCTTGTGCGTTGCCTTTGTCGGCTTTTTCTTGCACATCATGGAACTGGTCGAACATCAGCAAGGTCTTTTTCAGCCCATTGGCCGCTACCTGAGCAACCGCCGGTTGCTCCAGCAAATCAATCAGCGGGCTGATGTTGTAACCGCCCAGCATGGTCCCTAGCAATTCAGTGGCCTTTTCAGGACAGATCAGCCGGCATTTTTCAGTGCCATGCGCCACCGCTGCCAAATAAGAGGCCTTAACCTTGGCCGCATCATCGACACCGGCGGGCACGCGGTGCGTGATCAGGTCCAACAAAGTGGTGTCTTCACCCTTGGGCGGATTTTTCAGCAGCTCAATGAGTTCGACGGTCTGCTGGGCAGACAAGGGCAACGGGGGAATGCCGAGGGCGGCGCGTTCGGCCACGTGGGCACGGTAATTTTGCAACATGATTGACTCCTTATTTATGAAAAAAATGGCTCTAGCCCTTGTTAAGCTTGCATTACCCGCTATCTATTTAATAGTAATTCCGATCGGGGCATCGGGCAGGCTGGGCGCCGTATCTGGCGCGGCGACCGGCGGCTTGGGCTCTGCGGCAATAACGATCGGGGCATCGGGCAGGCTGGGCGCCGGGTCTGGCGCGGCGACCGGCGGCTTGGGCTCTGCGGCAACCATGATCGGGGCATCCAGCAGACTGGGCGCCGGGTTCTTGATCAACAGCTCGGCCACCACTATCTGCTCGGGATTCATGCAAACATCGGCCAGCCGTTGCCCGAGCTTTTGATTCATCAACATGGACTTGTTGGACAACTGCAGCCACACGGCGCCGGCCTGCTGGTCTTCCAACCGGATGGCACCGGTGCTCGTAACCACCGGCGCCATCCGGTATTTGAGGTTCTTGATCTGCAGATCGAAAAAACCCGGTACTTTGGCGTCTGCCGTCACGGTGACAGAAGCGCCCAGCTCGCAGGACATCTTGCCCTGGTATACCCGCGCCGCAATGACCAGTTCGGCGGGGCTCAGGGCCGCCTCCGCGGCCCGGATACCCGAGGCCATTTGAACCGCCGTGGATTTTATTTCTACCTGGCTCGGGGCCAAGCGTTTGGTCTTGCGAACCACCTTGGCAGGCGCCGCCAGCAGGGCCAGAGGCACCAGAGTCAACAGGAACGCTGCAAAGATATTTTTTATCACACCTGTAATCTCAGTTATTGGCATTGCGCCGAAATGAATCCGAAAAATAAACATCGGCCGCCGCCGGGAGACGACAGCCGGTCTGGTGGGCCCGCTGCAGCACTTGCCAAAAATAACGGTAGCTGGCACGGTCATGCAATTTGCCGCCAAAAGAGATCGGTGCCCAGTCCACCTGACCGCCCGCCTGCATGATATTCGCAGCCAGTTCAATCTCTTGCGTCTCAGGTGCAAAAGCCTGCAGGATCGGCCGGATTTGGGCCGGATGAATACTCCACATGCGGGTGTAGCCAAAGGCGCGCGCCGCTTGCCGAGCAGCCGACTGCAACAGCGCGACGTCTCTGAACTCGGTCACGACACAATGCGAGGGCACTTTGCCATGTGCATGGCAGGCCGAGCTGATTTCCAGCTTGGCCCGTCGTACCAGCGGATGGGTGAATTGGTCCAGGCTGTGCCAAGCCGGATCAGCAGCGACACCCATGGCACTGGCCGGAATGACGCCACCGTGACTTGACACAAAGTCCATCAAACCAAAGCTGATCGACTGGACCCGCGGGTGCGCCGCAATCTCGAATGCATGGTGCACGGCGGCAGGCGACTCCAGCAATACATGCAAAGGCAGTGGGCTGCGTCGTCCGGATGGCGCCGCCGCCTGATCTACCCGTTGCACGGCCCGATCCACGTCAGCGCGCGTCTCCACCTTGGGAATCATCACGTGGCACAAGCCAGCCGCCGCGCCACCGACAATGATGTCCACATCCTGCTCAAACGCCGGGTGATCGACCGGATGGACCCGCACCGCAACCCGATGGTTTTTACCATTTGCTATATTATTAGTAGCTGACAACGCTTGATTGACGAGGGCTGCAACCAGATTAGCCTGATTTTTTTCATCGCCCGCCGGCGCCCCATCCTCGCAATCGAGCGTGACATCGAAGCCACAAGAACCGAGCTCTGCAGACATTTCGGTCTGCAGAGCCAGACTTTTGATCATCAGCGCCTCGACCCCGCAGTAATGGTCGCACACCGGCAAGGGTGTGCTGGCTTGTGCACCGTGAAGGATGTCGCGGGGATGTTGCATTTAGATGATTTGCCGGGCCGGGCGAAATCCGCAATCCATGCCGTGTCAACCCGACCAGGGCCTTAACACCAGGGATTTCGGGCCCGTGCCGGGACGGCAGACTTTATTACAGCAAGTGAGCCACGCCCGCTTGCTCGTCCTGCAGCTCTTTGAGCGTCTTGTTGATGCATTCTTGACTGAACGCGTCGATGGGCAGGTTTTGCACTGTTTTGTATTCGCCGCCTTCACAGGTCACCGGGAAGCCAAACATGGTCTCTTTCGGAATGCCATATTGGCCATCCGAGGGGATGCCCATGGTGACCCATTTGCCGCTGGTGCCCAGCGCCCAGTCGCGCATGTGGTCAATGGCTGCATTGGCAGCGGAGGCGGCTGAGGACACACCCCGGGCGGCAATGATGGCCGCGCCGCGCTTGCCGACGGTGGGCAAAAAGGTATTGGCGTTCCAATCCTGGTCATTGATCATTTCCTTGACGCTTTCGCCGTTGATGGTGGCAAAACGGTAGTCAGCGTACATGGTTGGTGAATGATTGCCCCAGACCGCCATCTTTTCAATAGCGGCTACCGCTTTGCCGGTCTTGGAGGCAAGCTGGCTCAAGGCCCGGTTGTGATCCAGACGCAGCATGGCGGTGAAATTTTTCGCAGGCAAATCAGGCGCGCTCTTCATGGCAATGTAAGCGTTGGTGTTGGCGGGGTTGCCGACCACCAGCACTTTGACATTGCGGCTGGCCACAGCATTCAGGGCCTTGCCTTGCGCGGTGAAAATAGCGCCATTGACCGCCAGCAACTCGGCACGTTCCATGCCGGGGCCGCGCGGACGCGAACCAATCAACAAGGCGTAGTCAGCGTCTTTGAATGCCGTCATGGGATCGCTGTGCGCCTCCATGCCCACCAGCAACGGGAACGCGCAATCTTGCAGTTCCATCATGACGCCTTGCAAAGCCTGCTGTGGCTTCTCCACCGGAACCTCCAGCAATTGCAGAATCACGGGTTGGTCCTTGCCCAACATTTCGCCAGAGGCGATGCGGAACAGGATGGCGTAACCAATTTGACCAGCTGCGCCGGTAACGGCAATGCGGACGGGTTTTTTGCTCATAGTGAGAACTCCAGTGTTGTGAAACGGGACCTGGTGGCTGCTCAAACGGGTTGCATGAGCCCCTCAGAATGACAACAAGTTTACTCTGGAAAAACCGGTTTCGTCAATTTTGTCTTCTGTCTTATATAAGATAAGATTCAACATATATGCGCCCATCCTCTTCTTCAATGGCCGACAAAATTTCTACAGGCGCTGGCAGCACGGTGGCTGTTGCGGCGCCCCTCGCCGCGGCGTTCAGCCCGCTGTACCAACAGATCAAAAGCTTGATTCTGAACAGCCTGTGCGCGGGCGAATGGAAACCCGGCGAGACGATTCCCAGTGAGATGGAATTGGCCGCACGTTTTCGGGTCAGTCAGGGTACGGTGCGCAAAGCCATTGATGAACTGGCCACCGAGAATCTGCTGGTACGCCGCCAAGGCAAGGGGACTTTTGTGGCCACCCATGCTGAGCAACAAGTGCAATTCCGGTTCTTGAAACTCGTCCCTGACAACGGCCTGCCGGGCAGCGAAGGCCCGGCCCAGCGCAACGTCATTGATTGTCGCCGCACCCGCGCCAGCGCCGATATTGCGCGAGCCCTGGCATTGCGCACGGGCGACCCGGTGCTGCAAGCGCGCCGCGTGTTGAGTTTTGCCGGCACGCCGATCATTTTGGAAGACATCTGGCTGCCCGCCATCCCGTTCAAAGGCCTGACTGCCGAACGACTGGCCAACTATCAGGGTCCGATGTACGCCTTGTTTGAGACCGAATTCAATGTCCGCATGGTTCGCGCCGAAGAGAAAATACGCGCCGAGCCCGCCTTGGAAGGTCGTGAGAAGCTATTGAAAGTAGGGCGCGGTACGCCCTTGTTGAGCGTCGAGCGGATCGCCTACACCTACCAGGACGAACCCATGGAACTGCGCCGTGGCTACTACCGCACGGACACCCATCACTACCTAAACGTCCTGAGTTGAGCCGTGCGTTTCGTATGCCATCGACGGCGCAGGAAATGACAATGAACAAATACAACAGGGAATGAATACGGATCTCGTGAACACATCTTTTGTTGCAGATCAATCTGTAGTCAGGCTTGGGCCTGTATGGCCTCAACATTGCAATAGAATGTTTGGAGTTGCCAAGATCGGTTACAAAGCAGCTACCCAAAACATAGAAAGCAAAGTATGTCTGAATCAGCGACAAGCCCGGCAAAAAAACGGCCAGAATTCTACAACATTGGCGGTAGTGATCTCATCAGTTACCGATGGCCACTCGCCTCCATTGTGTCGGGAATGCACCGCGTCAGTGGTGCCATCATGTTCTTCCTGATGCCTTTCATCATCTGGATGTTTGACAACTCGATCTCCTCCGAAATCTCATTCGATAAATTCACCTCAGCCTTCAATGTTGGCATGCTGGGTTTGCCCGGCTTCATCTGGAAGCTGGTCGCGCTGGGGCTGATCTGGGCTTACCTGCACCACTTTCTTGCTGGCATTCGTCACCTGTGGATGGATACCCATCACGAAGCCACCACGAAAGAATTCGGCAAATCGTCATCCGTTGTCGTAATGGCTGTCACGTTGGGTCTGACGGTGGTATTGGGCGCCAAGCTTTTCGGTCTCTATTAAATTTTGTGGGTCGGGCCATCCGCGCTACACCCCAACAATCAGGAAACTAATCATGTCTGTTAATTTTGGTCCCCATCGCCTCGTTGTCGGCGCGCATTACGGTATGCGCGACTGGCTGTCGCAACGCGTGACTGCCGTCTTAATGGCACTCTTTACCGTGCTGGTTCTGGCCCAGTTGGTATTTACCAAAGGTCCGATCGGTTATGCCCTATGGGCCGGTATCTTTTCTCCACAGTGGATGAAGGCTATTACTTTCACCGTCATCCTCTCTCTTCTGTACCACGTGTGGGTTGGCATGCGTAATATTTTCCAGGACTACGTCCATCCCTATGGCGTCCGCTTTGTCCTGGACGTATTTGCCATCGTCTGGCTGGTCAGTTGCACTGGCTGGGGCATTCAAGTCCTGTGGCGTCTGTAAGAAGCGTCCAAAAAATTTTACCCCATGTGTTCGTAAAAATGGTCTGCAAGCCGTGGCTTGTTGCATCCAAAAACCGAGACTCAATTTAAATCATGACTGCTACTTCCAAAATTACCAAGCGCAAATTTGACGTCGTTATCGTCGGTGCGGGTGGGGCTGGCATGAGTGCCTCGCTTCAACTGGCCAATGCCGGCCTGAACGTCGCTGTGCTGTCCAAGGTATTCCCGACACGATCTCACACCGTTGCAGCACAGGGCGGCATCGGCGCCGCCCTAGGCAACATGGCCGAGGATAACTGGCATTATCACTTTTACGACACCATTAAGGGGTCGGACTGGTTGGGCGACCAAGATGCCATTGAGTTCATGTGCCGCGAGGCGCCCAAAGTGGTTTACGAACTCGAACACTTCGGAATGCCGTTTGACCGCAATCCTGATGGCACCATTTACCAGCGTCCTTTTGGGGGGCATTCCAGCAACTATGGCGAAAAACCAGTGGGGCGCGCCTGCGCAGCGGCAGACCGCACAGGTCATGCCATGCTGCACACGTTGTATCAGCAAAACGTCAAGGCGCGAACCAATTTCTTTGTCGAGTGGATGGCGCTGGATCTGATTCGCGACGCCGATGGCGATGTCGTTGGCGTCACGGCACTCGAGATGGAAACCGGTGAAATCTACATTTTGCAGGCGAAGACCGTCATGATAGCGTCAGGTGGCGCCGGGCGGATTTTTGCCGCATCGACCAACGCCTACATCAATACGGGTGATGGGCTGGGGATGGCGGCTCGCGCCGGCATTCCTTTGCAAGACATGGAATTCTGGCAGTTTCACCCTACGGGCGTGGCTGGCGCAGGCGTCCTGCTCACCGAAGGCTGTCGTGGTGAAGGCGCGATTCTGCGCAACAGCAATGGAGAGCGCTTCATGGAGCGTTATGCACCCACCATGAAGGACTTGGCGCCCCGCGACTTTGTGTCGCGCTGCATGGACCAGGAAATCAAGGAAGGACGCGGTTGCGGCCCGAATAAGAACTACATCAACCTGGACATGACGCACCTGGGTGCCGAGACGATCGCGCTGCGCTTGCCCAGCGTGTTTGAAATCGGCCACAACTTTGCCAATGTCGACATCACCAAAGAGCCGATCCCGGTGATTCCGACCAACCATTACCAGATGGGCGGCATTCCCAGCAATATCAGCGGTCAGGTCGTTGTGCCCAGCAGCAATGGGGCGCAGGAAGTCGTCAACGGTCTGTACGCTGTGGGCGAATGTGCTTGTGTCAGCGTGCACGGCGCAAATCGACTAGGCACCAACTCCTTGCTTGATATCGTGGTTTTTGGCCGTGCTGCAGGCCTGCACATCATCGATTTCAACAACAAGAACACGGAACACAAACCGCTGCCGGCCAATGCCGCGGATATATCCCTCGAACGCCTTGACCGGCTCAACACGGCCACGACAGGAGAATACGCGCAGGTTGTCGCTGGCGACATGCGCGACATCATGCAGCAGCACGCCAGCGTGTTCCGCACCCAGGCGAGCATGGACGAAGGCGTCGTCAAGATTTCCCAATTGCGCCAACGCGTCACCGATATCAAGCTAACCGACAAGTCGCAAATCTTCAACACCGAGCGCATCGAGGCGCTCGAAGTGGAAAACATGATTGAAGTGGCTCAGTCAACCATGGTGTCGGCAGCGGCACGGCATGAATGCCGTGGTGCTCACAGCGTGATGGATTACGACCGTCCCGCTGACGACGCTACTTGTCCGTTGGGCCGAGACGATGTCAATTGGCTCAAACACACCTTGTGGGACAAAGCCACCAACAGTCTGAGCTACAAGCCAGTTAACCTCAAACCCCTGACTGTTGCCTCTGTACCGCCCAAGATCCGAACCTTTTGATAATTTGCAGTACAGACCACAAGCGCCGCCTCCAACTGAACAAGAAAGCAAATCATGGCTAAACGTACTATACAGATTTACCGCTATAACCCTGACACCGATGCCAAGCCTTATATGCAGACTATCGAGGTCGAGCTTGATGGCAGCGAACGCATGTTGCTTGACGTTTTGACTAAACTAAAAGCAACGGACCCCACCATTTCTTACCGGCGTTCATGCCGCGAAGGCATTTGCGGCTCAGACGCCATGAACATCAATGGCAAGAACGGTTTGGCCTGCCTGGTCAATATGCTGACTTTACCCGACACGATTGTTCTTAAACCGTTGCCGGGCCTGCCGGTGGTGCGCGACCTGATCGTTGATATGACGCTGTTCTTCAAGCAGTATCACTCGATCAAGCCCTATTTGATCAATGAAACCCGGCCGCCAGAAAAAGAGCGTCTGCAGAGCCCCGAGGAGCGCGATGAACTCAATGGCTTGTATGAATGCATTTTGTGCGCAAGTTGCACCACCAGTTGCCCGGTTTTCTGGTGGAACCCGGACAAATTTGTCGGCCCGGCCGGTTTGCTGCAAGCCTACCGCTTTCTATCTGACAGTCGCGATGAGGCGACCAGCGAGCGGCTTGATAACCTGGAAGACCCTTATCGCCTGTTCCGCTGCACCAGCATAATGAACTGCGTCGATGTTTGCCCCAAGAGCCTCAATCCGACCAGGGCCATAGGCAAGATCAAGGAAATGATGGTTCGTCGCGCGCTTTGACCTGGCATGGAAACCAGCGCGATGGCACCAGATAAAGAACTGATCGATGAACGGGCTCTGAGCAAACTGAAATGGCGTTGTCGCCGTGGTCTGCTTGAAAACGACATTTTCATTGAACGGTTTTTTCGGCGTTTTGAATCGAGCCTGACTGTCGGACAAGGACAGGCTTTGAACGCCTTGATGGAACTCAGCGACAAGGACCTTCTGGATCTGCATTTGGAACGCAAATCGCTGGCGCAAGTGATTGCTGATGCGCAAGTCAATACAGACCTGGATCGTGATGATGTGCGTGAAGTTTTGTGTATGTTGAAAAAACCCCTTGAAAGGTAAAAAATGAAGCTAGCTGACAATAAAGCCACCCTCTCGTTCAGTGATGGAAAACCCAGCATCGACTTACCGATGTACCAAGGCACGGTCGGACCGGATGTCATTGACATCCGCAAGTTGTACGGGCAGACCGGCATGTTCACCTACGATCCTGGTTTCTTGTCTACCGCTTCATGCCAGTCGGCCATTACTTATATCGATGGCGACAAAGGGGAACTGCTGTACCGCGGCTACCCGATCGAACAGTTGGCCACCAACTGCGATTTCATGGAAACCTGTCACTTGCTGCTGTACGGAAACCTGCCGGACGCCGCAGGCAAGGAAGATTTCACCAAACGTGTGACCAACCACACCATGGTTAACGAGCAAATGCAGTTTTTCCTGCGCGGCTTTCGTCGTGACGCCCATCCGATGGCCATCATGACCGGTTTGGTTGGCGCTCTGTCCGCTTTTTATCACGACAGCACCGATATCAATAATCCACAACATCGCGAAATATCAGCGCTTCGGCTGATCGCCAAGATGCCTACCTTGGTGGCCATGGCCTACAAGTACAGCATGGGGCAACCCTATATGTACCCGAAAAACAATCTGAGCTACGCTGGCAACTTCATGCACATGATGTTCGCCACACCCTGCGAAGAGTACGTTGTCAATCCAGTCATTGAACGCGCCATGGACCGTATTTTCGTGCTGCACGCTGATCACGAACAAAACGCGTCCACTTCTACCGTTCGCCTGTGCGGCAGCTCGGGCACCAATCCGTTTGCGGCCATTGCGGCTGGCGTGGCCTGTCTGTGGGGTCCGGCGCATGGGGGTGCCAACGAGGCTTGCCTGAACATGCTCGAAGACATCCAGAAGACGGGTGGCATCGCCAAGGTCGGCGAATTCATGGAACAGGTCAAGGACAAGAATTCCGGTGTGAAGCTGATGGGCTTTGGACACCGGGTTTACAAAAACTACGATCCACGCGCCAAACTGATGCAGGAAACTTGCAAAGAAGTTCTCGCTGCGCTCGGCTTGGAAAATGATCCCCTGTTCAAGCTGGCGATGGCGCTGGAAAAAATCGCGCTGGAAGACGATTACTTTGTCTCCCGCAAGCTCTACCCCAACGTGGATTTCTACTCGGGTATCGTGCAACGCGCCATTGGCATTCCAGTCAACATGTTCACCGGCGTTTTCGCGTTGGCCCGCACAGTCGGCTGGATTGCCCAACTCAACGAAATGATCAGCGACCCTGAGTACAAAATTGGTCGTCCGCGTCAACTGTTCACGGGCTCAGTCAAGCGGGATGTTCTACCGATTTCCCAACGCTGATACCGCGTCCTCCGAAACGCCCGCCGATGGCAACACCGGCGGGCGTTTTGTTGTCAAACACACAGGTTTTACCGCGCCGTTTAAAATTATCGATTGCCAAGGAAAAAACCCATGGACCGCACCAACATTGAAACGCACGGACGCACGCTGTATGACAAACTGTGGGAGGAACATGTTGTCCACACGGAAGAAGACGGCACCGCCATCTTGTACATCGACCGCCATCTGGTGCACGAAGTTACCAGTCCGCAAGCCTTTGAAGGCTTGCGCCAGGCCGGTCGCAAAGTGTGGCGTGTCAGCTCCATCGTGGCCACGGCTGACCACAACACCCCCACCACCGGCTGGGAACGGGGCTACGACGGCATAACGGACCCCACCAGCAAAGAGCAAGTCGTGACGCTCGACAAAAATATAAAGGAGTTTGGAGCGGCCGCTTATTTTCCGTTCATGTCAAAGCGCCAGGGTATCGTTCATGTCATCGGGCCCGAAAATGGCGCCATCCTGCCCGGCATGACGGTCGTTTGTGGTGACTCGCACACCTCCACTCACGGTGCATTTGGTGCTCTGGCCCACGGCATCGGCACCAGTGAGGTCGAGCACGTCATGGCGACGCAGACCCTGCTTGCCAAAAAAGCGAAAAATATGCTGATTTGGGTCGACGGCGTCTTGCCGCGAGGCTGCAGCGGCAAAGACATTGTGCTGGCCATCATCGGCAAAATAGGTACCGCAGGCGGCACCGGCTACACCATTGAATTTGGCGGCTCAGCCATTCGCGACTTGAGCATGGAAGGCCGCATGACCGTCTGCAATATGGCCATTGAAGCCGGGGCTCGTGCCGGGCTGGTGGCAGTGGATGAAAAAACTATCGACTACGTCAAGGGGCGCCCATTGGCACCTGGGCACAGTGCCGCCAATGGCACGGCGGTGGCGCTTGAATGGGACCAGGCGGTGACGTACTGGAAGACCCTGCACTCTGATGCCGGCGCCCGCTTCGATACCGTCATTGTGTTGGACGCTGCACAGATCATTCCGCAAGTAACCTGGGGCACCTCGCCCGAGATGGTGCTGGGCATTGACGGCCGCATACCGGACCCTGACAAAGAAAGAGATACCAACAAACGCAGTGCCATTGAGCGGGCGCTGGTCTACATGGGGCTGGAGCCAGGCAAGGCGCTCAGCGACCTGTATGTGGACAAAGTGTTTATCGGTTCGTGCACCAACAGCCGGATTGAAGACATGCGTGAAGCTGCCGCGCTGGTCAAAAAGTTGGGCCAGAAAGTGGCTGCCAACGTCAAACTGGCGCTGGTGGTGCCCGGCTCCGGGCTGGTCAAAGCGCAGGCCGAGCACGAAGGTCTGCATGAGATTTTCAAGGCGGCCGGCTTCGAATGGCGCGAACCCGGTTGTTCCATGTGCCTGGCCATGAACGCCGACCGTCTGGAGCCCGGTGAGCGCTGCGCCTCCACCAGCAACCGCAACTTTGAAGGGCGCCAAGGTGCCGGTGGACGCACCCACTTGGTGAGCCCGGCGATGGCCGCAGCGGCCGCCATTCACGGTCATTTTGTCGACATCAGGAAGTTTGTCTGAGCCATTTGGCCAAGGAAATCACTATGCAAAAATTCGACCTGCACCAAGGGCTGGTAGCCCCGATGGACCGTGAAAATGTCGATACCGACGCCATCATTCCCAAGCAATTTCTCAAATCCATCCGAAAGACCGGCTTCGGTCAAAATCTGTTTGATGAGTGGCGTTACCTGGATGCGGGCTTTCCCGGCCAAGACCCCCAAAGTCGCAAGCCCAATCCTGACTTTGTCCTGAATCAACCCCGCTACCAGGGCGCCTCGATTCTGCTGGCACGCAAAAATTTTGGTTGTGGCTCTTCGCGCGAACACGCGCCTTGGGCACTCGACCAGTTTGGCTTTCGCGCCATCATTGCCCCGAGCTATGCCGACATCTTTTTCAACAACAGTTTCAAAAATGGACTGCTGCCTATCGTACTGAGCGAACATCAGGTCAGTCAGTTGTTTGACGAGGCCCTGGCCTTTCCGGGTTATTCGCTAACCATCGACCTGGAACGCCAGGTGATCACCAAGCCCGACGGCGAAGAACTGCCGTTTGAGGTACAGGCATTTCGCAAGTACTGTCTGCTCAACGGGTTTGACGACATTGGCCTGACGCTGCGCCATGCGGACAAGATCAAGGCTTTTGAAGCCCAGCGTTTGGCACAAAAACCATGGCTAGCCCACACCCTGCTTGCCTAAGCAGCTCTACATTTAATAGTAAATTGGTTCATTATGAAAATTGCAGTCTTGCCCGGTGATGGCATAGGGACCGAAATTGTGGCTGAAGCCGTCAAGGTCTTGAAGGCCCTTGACCTCCAGTTCGAGATGGAAACCGCGCTGGTCGGCGGTGCCGCCTATGAAGCGCATGGCCAACCGCTACCGGAGTCCACCCTGAAACTTGCCAAAGAGGCCGACGCGATTCTGTTTGGTGCCGTCGGCGACTGGAAGTACGACAAACTTGATCGCCCCTTGCGCCCCGAACAGGCGATTCTGGGCTTGCGCAAGAACCTGGGTCTGTTTGCGAACTTCCGCCCCGCTATTTGTTACCCGGAGTTGGTGGGAGCGTCCAGCCTGAAGCCGGAGTTGATCGCGGGTCTCGACATTTTGATCATTCGCGAGTTGACGGGTGACATCTACTTTGGCCAACCACGCGGTCGCCGGGTCGCGATCGACGGGCATTTCCCGGGCGCTGAAGAAGCCTTTGACACCATGCGCTACAGCCGACCCGAAATTGAGCGCATTGCCCACGTTGCGTTCCAAGCGGCACGCAAGCGCAGCAAGCGCGTGACCAGCATCGACAAGGCCAACGTACTGGAAACCTTCCAGTTCTGGCGCGACGTGGTCACACAAGTGGGCCAGCAATACCCTGACGTCGAACTGGACCACATGTACGTGGACAACGCCGCCATGCAACTGGTTCGTGCGCCCAAGAAATTCGATGTTGTTGTGACCGGCAACCTGTTTGGCGACATTCTGAGCGACGAAGCGGCGATGCTGACGGGCTCGATTGGCATGCTACCCTCGGCTTCCCTGAACTCAAGCAGCCAGGGCCTGTACGAGCCCAGCCACGGCAGCGCACCCGACATAGCCGGCAAGAGCATCGCCAACCCGCTGGCCACCATCCTGAGTGCCGCCATGATGCTGCGCTTCAGCCTGAACCAGGAAGCCGCTGCCCAGCGCATTGAAGCCGCAGTCAAAAAAGTGCTGGCCCAAGGGCTGCGCACCGCAGATATTTACAGCGCAGGCACCACCCGGGTCAGCACGCACGAGATGGGCGCAGCGGTGGTCAAGGCTTTGTAAGGACCCGTGCAGCCCGCCTGCGAAGGTAATGCAGCCTGGGTGAACTGTTCTGACGTTTTTAATTCAACTCTCTAAAAGGCAAGATGATGAAAATTGGCAATCTGGTCGGTCTGGTTGGTTGGCGGGGCATGGTCGGTTCGGTGCTGATCGACCGCATGCAGACTGAAGGCGATTTCGATCTGATAGAACCGGTCTTCTTTTCAACCTCCAATGCCGGTGGCCAGGCCCCGAGGTGGGCCAAAAACGAAACCCTCCTGAAAGACGCCTTTGACATTGAAGCGCTGAAAAAGTGCGACATCATCATCAGCGCCCAGGGGGGCGACTACACCACCGAGGTCTTCCCCAAGCTGCGTGCTGCCGGTTGGGCGGGCCACTGGATCGATGCGGCCTCCACCCTGCGCATGAAGGATGACGCCGTCATCATCCTGGACCCGGTCAACCTGAACGTGATCAGGAATGCTCTGACCAAGGGCGGCAACAACTGGATTGGTGGCAACTGCACCGTGAGTTGCATGTTGATGGGTGTCGGCGCCCTGTACAAGGCGGGTCTGGTCGAGTGGATGACCAGCATGACGTACCAGGCCGCATCCGGCGGCGGCGCGCAGCATATGCGTGAGTTGTTGACGCAATTCGGCACCCTGAATGCCGAAGTCAAGACCCTGCTCGACGATCCCAAATCAGCCATCCTGGAGATTGACCGCAAAATTTTGGGCAAACAGACATCCTTGAGCGCGGCTGAAACGGCCAATTTTGGCGTCCCCCTGGGTGGCAGCCTGATTCCCTGGATTGACAAGGACTTAGGCCTTGGCAAGCTGTCGGATGAAGCCGGATGGGGCATGTCGCGCGAAGAATGGAAGGGCGGCGCTGAGACCAACAAGATATTGGGTCAAGGTGCCGCTTTTGGCACGGCAGAGACACCGGTGGACGGCTTCTGTGTGCGTGTGGGAACCCTGCGCTGCCACAGCCAGGCCCTCACCTTCAAGCTAAAAAAAGACGTGCCCAGCGCCGACATTGAAGCCATGATTGCCGCTGATAACGCCTGGGTCCAGGTCATACCCAACACACGCGAGGCCACGCTGCAACACCTGACTCCGGTGGCGGTTACCGGCACGCTGGGCATTCCGGTCGGGCGCATCCGCAAACTCGCCATGGGCCCGCAATACGTGGGTGCATTCACCATCGGTGATCAGTTGCTATGGGGTGCTGCCGAACCGCTGCGCCGCATGTTGCGCATTTTGCTGGCTGAGGCACACTGATTGAACGCCGCTCGATGGTTTGCCCGAGCGACTCCAAGGGCGGGTCGTTGTCGCTCGGCAACATAGAATCAAGGGGTGTTCCTCTTGCCTGCCAACGATTCAAAGTTAACAGCGGTCCTGGCTTGTCAGGCCAGGGCATTGATGCTATGGTGCTTTTGAAGTTTTGAGCACCGACGCATTGGTTCGCATAATGAAGACAAATTTTCCAGCCGCCCGAACACCGGAGTCCACAAATTGATTTCTAAGTCACATCGCTGGCAAAAAACTGCCATGGCAGTTGCGGCCACTGCACTTTTCGGTCTATGGGGATCGAATGCTGCGGCACTCTCACTGGGTCGGATCACGGTCCAGTCCGCGCTTGGCGAGCCCTTACGTGCGGAAATAGAGGTTCCAGAAATCAATGCCGACGAGGCCGCTTCCCTCAAGGCATCCATTGCATCACCGGAGGCCTTTCGGGCTGCCGGTCTTGACTACAACCCTGCCATGTCGGGTCTGCAGGTGACGCTTCAAAGACGCGCCGACGGGCGTTCCTACTTTCGTTTGAGCAGCGACCGGGCCATCAATGATCCTTTCGTTGACATGATTCTGGTGGCCAACTGGGCGAACGGTCGCATTGTGCGTGACTACACCCTGTTGTTTGACCCCCCCACCCTGCGCCAAGCGGCGCCCACCGCGCCCACGCCGGCGCAAGTTCCAGCCCCCTCATCGGGAAGCCGGGCTGCTTCAGTTGCAGCAGCACCTTCTGGAACAACAGCCATGCCAGCGAGGCCTGCGGCTGAACCGGCTCCAAACAGAATCCAAGCGCCGACGCGCCCCAGCGCAGTCAAGACAGCGGGCACCAAAACCAACTCAGTGACGGTCAAACCCGGCGACACCGCCAGCAAAATAGCGGCGGCAATAAAACCTGCCAACGTCTCACTTGACCAAATGCTGGTGGCTTTGCTGCGCGCCAACCCGGCTGCTTTTGTAGGCGAGAACATCAATCGCGTCAAGGCTGGCTCAGTCATGAATATTCCCACGGCAATGCAAACCGAGGCCACGCCAGCGGGAGAAGCCCACCAGATCATCATTGCGCAAAGCAAGGATTTCAACGACTTCCGCAGGAAACTGGCGGGTGCCGCTCCCACCGCCCAAGTCGCCAGCGCGGACCGCACAGCGAGCGGCACGGTGCAAGCCAAAGTGGAGGACAAAAAACCCCTCACCGCCATACCCGACAAGTTGACCTTGTCAAAAGGGGTTATTCAGGGAACATTAGCGGAAGACCAGCTCGCCAAAGACCGCAATGCCAAAGATGCAGCCGCCCGGGCGGCTGAAATCGCCAAAAATATCAGTGATCTCGGCAAGCTGGGAGCCGCTTCGAGTGCCGTGGCGCCCGCTCCATCGGCAGCATTCACCCTGCCCGCTTCGCCCGGGCCTGCGACAAGCGCCGTAGCTCCGTCGCCCGTGGCCAGCACCGCAGCCTCGGCGCCAGCGCCCGCCGCATCAGCGTCCGGGAAAGCGCCTGCAGTGGCCCCTGCTGCGCTGACCGATCCGAACCTGCTGGCTGATCTGACCGAAAGTCCTCTGGCCGTGTCCGGGGCCCTCGGTCTGATCGCCCTGTTAGTCGCTTGGGGGCTCTACCGCGTCAGGCAGCACAAGAAAACCGCCCCGGGCAACAGCTCCTTCCTTGACAGTCATTTGCAGCCCGACTCTTTTTTTGGCGCCAGCGGGGGTGAAAGTGTCGACACCAGTGACAGCGGGGCCACCGGCTCCTCCCTGGTCTACTCGCCCAGCCAGCTTGATGCGGTAGACGATGTTGATCCCGTTGCGGAAGCCGACGTTTACCTCGCTTACGGACGTGATTTGCAGGCTGAGGAAATCCTGAAAGACGCCTTGGTTGGCAACCCCGGACGTATTGCAATTCATCAAAAGTTACTTGAAATTTTCGCCAAACGGCATGACACGAAAAGCTTTGAGAACGTGGCCACCCAGGCCTTCCGGGTCACCCAGGGTGAGGGGTCGGACTGGGACCGTATTTGCCTGCTGGGTCTGGGCATTGATCCGAGCAATGCGCTGTACCAACCCGGTGGCCAACCCAACAATCTGGATGGCACACCCTCTCGTCCCATAGAGCTCGACCAGGCCAGCCGTCTTGCTGGCGGCATGGTTGTCTTGGCAACCCAAGTCGTTGCACCCCCGGCTGGCGGGGCGGCAGACCTTGATCTGGACCTCGACTTTTCGCTTGACGAAGAGCCCGTCAGCGCCATCAGCGAGGCCAAAGCCAGCTACAGCGAACCCACCCACAGCCCGAAGGCGGTCGACTCCCCCCCGGCGCTGGAGCTGGACTTTGGCTTGGACGAAGCCACGGCGCCCTTCATGGCGCCAGTAGAAGCAGCAAAAAATGAGGCCTCCGATGGTATTGATTTCTTGCTCCCCGAGCGGGATCTGACAGACGATGGCAAGAACCCACCGGACGCCGACAGCGAAGACTTCAAGTTGCAGGCGGCCAACAGTTTTGGGTTCACCAGCCCGCTGCCCTTGCCCAACGCGGAGCCGCTGACGGCCCCCGCTCCTGTTTTTGGCATGCTCGAGTTTGACTTGGGCTCCCTGTCCCTCGATTTGGGAGACGAACCCCCAAAGGATGCCGATGCACCACCTGGTGCCAACGAATACGAAGACCCGCTGGCCACCAAGCTGGCACTGGCAGAAGAATTCCGGGCAATTGGGGACGAAGACGGTGCGCGAGCCCTGATTGAAGAAGTGATCTCCGAAGCCTCAGGCGACATGAAGATCAATGCGCAGCGTGCGCTGAGCAATCTGTGATCTGACCTCGCTGTCAGGCATTGGCCGAAACCCGCGTTATGAATCTCCTGTGAGGCTGGCACTCGGCATCAGCTACAACGGGCAGGCCTACCAAGGCTGGCAGAGCCAGCTATCCGGCCAGACCGTGCAAGACAAGCTCGAACTGGCTTTGGGCAAGTTCACTGCGCAGCGGGTTTCCACACTGTGCGCGGGCCGCACCGACGCTGGCGTGCATGGTCTGATGCAGGTGATTCATTTCGATACCCCGCTTGATCGCACCCCCCATTCCTGGGTGCGCGGCACCAATGCTTTGCTGCCGCGTGATATTGCCGTGCAATGGGCGCAACCCATGTCCGCCGAATTTCACTCCCGTGCCAGTGCGCTGTCACGCCGTTATGCCTATCTTTTGTTGGAATCGCCGGTACGCCCGAGTGTTGATGCCGGTCAGGTCGGTTGGGCTTTCAAGCCACTGGACCAAACGGCGATGGCGCAGGCCGCTAGCCACTTGCTGGGTGAACACGACTTCAGCTCGTTTCGGGCCGCGGCCTGCCAAGCGCTGTCACCGGTTAAAACCCTGCAACGCCTTGACATCTCGCGTCATGGTGCCTACTGGCGCTTTGAATTTGAGGCCAACGCCTTTTTGCACCACATGATTCGCAACATCATGGGTTGTCTGATAACGGTAGGCCAGCTCAAAAAGCCACCCGAGTGGATCAAAGAGGTGCTGCTGGCGCGCAACCGCGATATCGCAGCACCCACTTTTTCTCCACACGGCCTTTATTTTCTCGGTCCGCGCTATGCGCCCCACTGGGGGTTGCCCGAGCGCACCCCTGCCTTTGATCGATTGCCATGAGCCAGACGCCATTTCCCCCGTCCCCTTTGGCCCAGCGAACCCGGATCAAGATTTGTGGTCTCACACGCGAACACGACGTGGATGCCGCCGTGGCCGCCGGCGCGGACGCTGTCGGCTTTGTGCTGTATGCAAAAAGTCCCCGCCATGTCACGCCAGCGCGGGCGGCCGAGTTGGCGCGCCGACTGCCCCCCTTTGTCACCCCCGTGCTGCTGTTTGTCAACGAGACTACTGCAAATATAGTAGCTGCATACGCAAGAATAGCGGGGGCTACAGTCCAATTTCATGGTGAAGAAACGCCAGAGCAGTGTTGGCTGGCATCCCAATCAGGTGCTCGCCCGTATCTGCGCGCGGCACGCATTCCACCGGGCGACGCCGGAGGCGGCTTTGATCTCGTAAAATTCGCTTCTGATTATTCTCAGGCCCAAGCCATTTTGCTCGATGCCCATGTGGAGGGCTACGGCGGTGGCGGTCAAACATTCAATTGGTCACTGCTGCCTCCAAACGTCAACGCTCACCTCGTCTTGAGTGGTGGGCTGAGCGCTGCCAACGTGACCGCGGGCATCCTGCAGGTACGCCCGCGCTGTAAATCGCTGGCAGTCGATGTGAGCTCGGGGGTGGAAGTGTCCGGCCCCGACAACAGGGGCCTCAAAGACCCCGAAAAGATCAACCAGTTTGTCGCCGCCGTTCGCGCCGCCGACAAGCAACTTGCAGAGATGTCAAAACATGTTTGAATACCAACAACCCGACCCGCGTGGCCACTTCGGCATTTACGGCGGCAGCTTTGTCTCCGAAACCTTGACGCACGCCATCAACGAACTCAAGGCGGCATACGCCCAGTACCAGTTCGACCCGGCCTTCATCGCCGAATTCGAGTACGAACTCAAGCATTTTGTGGGTCGTCCCTCCCCCGTTTATCACGCCGCGCGCATGAGCCGCGAGCAAGGCGGCGCGCAAATTTTTCTGAAGCGTGAAGACCTGAACCACACCGGTGCCCACAAGATCAACAACACGATCGGCCAGGCGATGCTGGCCAAGCGCATGGGCAAGCCGCGCGTCATTGCCGAAACCGGCGCCGGCCAGCACGGTGTCGCCACCGCCACCATCTGCGCCCGCTACGGTCTGGAATGCGTGGTCTACATGGGCAGTGAAGATGTCAAGCGCCAAAGCCCCAATGTCTACCGTATGAATCTGCTGGGCGCCACGGTGGTGCCGGTTGAATCGGGCAGCCGAACCCTCAAAGATGCCTTGAACGAGGCCATGCGCGACTGGGTGGCCAACGTGGACAACACTTTTTACATCATCGGCACGGTCGCCGGGCCGCACCCTTACCCGATGATGGTGCGCGATTTTCAGAGTGTGATCGGCAAGGAATGCCTGGTGCAGATGCCCGGGATGCTGCAAGACGCACACTGCACTACAACACAACCCGATGCCGTGGTGGCCTGCGTCGGCGGCGGCAGCAACGCCATGGGTATTTTCTACCCCTATATTGCGCATGAAGCCACGCGCCTGATCGGCGTCGAAGCGGCAGGCGAAGGCCTCGACAGCGGCAAACACTCGGCGTCTCTGCAACGCGGCAGTCCGGGCGTGCTGCACGGCAACCGCACCTACGTGCTGCAAGACGACAACGGCCAGGTCACCGAGACCCACAGCATCAGCGCCGGGCTGGACTACCCCGGCGTTGGCCCCGAACACGCGTTCCTGAAAGACATCGGCCGCGCCGAGTATGTCGGCATCACCGACACTGAGGCGCTGGCCGCCTTTCACTACCTGTGCCGCACCGAAGGCATCATCCCGGCGCTCGAATCAAGTCACGCCGTGGCTTATGCCATGAAGCTGGCTAAAACCATGCGCGCAGACCAATCGATTCTGGTAAATCTGTCCGGTCGTGGTGACAAGGACATCGGCACCGTCGCCGACCTCTCCGACGCCGATTTTTATTGCCGCCCCAGTTGCAAAGGGCAATCCGTCAAAGGTAGCGACATATCCAAACTCAACGCCCCCGCAGAGATTGTGAAGGTCCTGAAATGAGCCGCATCGCCCACACCTTTGCAGCGCTGAAAGCCCACGGGCGCAAGGCCCTGATTCCCTATGTCACGGCAGGCTTCCCGTTTCCCGATATCACCCCGGCGTTGATGCACGCGTTTGTGGCCGGTGGCGCCGATGTGATTGAACTGGGCGTGCCCTTTTCCGACCCCAGTGCGGATGGCCCTGTGATCCAGAAAGCCGGCGACAAAGCACTGGCTGCAGGCATTGGCATGGTGCAGGTACTGGACATGGTGCGCAGCTTTCGAAAGCAGGACAACAGCACACCGGTGGTGCTGATGGGCTACGCCAACCCGGTGGAACGCTACAACCAGAAGCATGACCGAGGGGACGCCAAGAGCGCTTTTGTGCTTGATGCCGCCGCCGCCGGTGTGGACGGCGTGCTGATCGTCGATTACCCGCCCGAAGAGTGCGAAGGCTTTGCCGCCGAGCTCAAAAGTGCTGGTTTGGACCTGATCTTTTTGCTCGCCCCCACCAGTACCGACGAGCGCATGCAGCAAGTCGCGCGGGTGGCCAGCGGCTATGTGTACTACGTGTCGCTCAAGGGTGTGACCGGCTCGGGTACGCTCGACACCGCTGCCGTCCAAGCGATGCTGCCGCGCATCCGTGCCCATGTGCAGGTGCCCGTCGGCGTTGGCTTTGGCATTCGCGACGCCGCCACCGCCCGCACCATTGGGCAAGTCGCTGATGCGGTGGTGATCGGGAGCAAAATCATCGAGTTGATTGATGCACAGCCGCGGAACCAAGTGGGCCCGGTTGCGCAAAAATTCTTGCGTGAAATCCGCACGGCGCTGGATAATTGAAACCTTGTGGGACAGACCGCAGTTACGCCAAACGAGCCAGCGCTGTCCCCAACTAAACTGAGACCTTGTGGGACAGACCGCAGTTACACGAAGTGAACCAGCTCTGTCCCCAACTGACTAGGAATACATATGAGCTGGCTCGAAAAACTACTTCCCCCAAAAATTCAGCAAACCAACCCGGCCGACCGGCGCAGCGTGCCCTCGGGCCTGTGGATCAAATGCCCGAGTTGCGACAGCGTGCTTTACAAAACCGATCTGGAGCAAAACCAGAACGTCTGCCCCAGCTGTAACCACCATCACCGGATTGGCGCGCGCGCGCGCCTCAACGTCTTTCTGGACAATGAGGGTCGCTATGAAATTGGCCAGGAGGTGCTGCCGGTCGACGCCCTCAAATTCAAGGACAGCCGCAAGTATCCGGAGCGCCTGAAAGAAGCACTGGAAAACACCGGCGAGACCGATGCGCTGGTGGTGATCGGTGGCTCAGTGCAAGGCATTGGCGTGGTGAGCGCCTGCTTTGAATTTGAATTCATGGGCGGCAGCATGGGCTCGGTGGTGGGCGAGCGGTTTGTGCGCGGCGTGCATACCGCGATCGAACAAAAAGTTCCGTTTGTCTGTTTCTCGTCGACTGGCGGCGCGCGCATGCAGGAAGGGCTGCTGAGCCTGATGCAAATGGCCAAAACCAATGCCTCACTGACGCGACTGGCCAAAAAAGGCCTGCCCTTTATCAGCGTGCTGACCGACCCGACCATGGGTGGCGTCAGCGCCGGCTTTGCTTTTTTGGGCGATGTGGTGATTGCCGAGCCGAAGGCGCTGATCGGCTTTGCCGGCCCGCGGGTGATTGAATCCACCATGCGCGTGACGCTGCCGGAAGGCTTTCAGCGCGCCGAATTCCTGCAAACCAAAGGCGCCATCGACCTCATCTGTGATCGCCGGGAACTGCGTAAAACCATCGCCAATACCCTGGCCATGTTGACCCGCCAGCCGGCCGATGCGGTGAGCTGAGCACAAAGGCCAGGGGCAATTTAGACTAATATCAAACCGCCAGCAGTGCCCACCCCTGCAAATGCCCGAGCACAATCGAGGCGATCTGCAGCAACAGCAACAGCACCAGGGGCGACAAGTCAATGCCGCCGACCAGCGGCAGCACGCGGCGGATCGGCATCAAGGGCGGCGAACACAGTCGCCCAATCACATCCGATAGGGGCGACGGGGCTTGTACCCAGGACAAGAGGGCATACACAATGACCAGACCGGTCAGCCCCGAGATCGCCAGTCGCAACAGACCAAACGCGGCCAGAATCGGCACCGCCAACAAGCCACCACCGGCCCCTGCGAGCAGCCACAACAAAAAAAACTGCAGCAGTTCCAGCCCATAAGCCGCCACCAGGCTGGCCAGGTCCCAGCGCCCCGCAGCGGGCACCACCCGCCGCAAAGGCAGCACTAGCCAGTCGGTCAAGGCAAACACGAAACGCCCCAGCGGATTGCCGGATCGGCTCGACATGGAAATGCGCTGGTACTGCATGTACAGCCGCAGCAGACAGGCACCGGCGAAGATACTGGTGGCAACTTCGAGCAACAGGGAAAAAATTTGATACAGCATGGTGCCAAGTTTATCGGCTCCCTGAAGCCTGATGGGAGGGCAGAGCCACTTAAAATGCGCTGTTTGGGCAAGAACGCACGTTACGGTTCACGCCTTGTCGCCCTCCCTATTTCTACTGCGCCCTCATGTCAGACCAAAACAACACCGCCCCCGTCGACGAAAACCAGCTGATCCTGGAGCGACGCGACAAGCTCAAAGCCCTGCGCCAGCAACAGGTCGAGGGCAAGGGCGTCGCCTTTCCCAACGATTTCAAGCCGACCGACCACGCCGCCGACCTGTTTGCCGCCCATGCGGGCCAAACCCCGGAAGGCCTGATCGAGCAAGGCACCATCGCCAAAGTCGCCGGCCGCATGATGCTCAAGCGCGTCATGGGCAAGGCCAGCTTTGCCACCGTGCAAGACAGCACGGGGCGCATCCAGCTCTACATCAAGGGCGAAGATGTAGGCGCTGAGGTGTACGCCAGCTTCAAGCACTGGGACCTGGGCGACATCGTGGCCGCAGAAGGCAAGGTCTTCAAGACCAAGACTGGCGAGCTCTCGATTCACGCCACCAGTTTGCGCCTGCTGACCAAGAGCCTGCGTCCGATGCCCGATAAATTTCACGGCATGAATGACCAGGAAACCAAATACCGCCAGCGCTATGTCGATTTGATGATGGATGAGAGCACGCGAGCGCGCTTCACAGCCCGCAGCAAAGCGGTCAGCGGCATCCGCGAGTTCATGGTGGCGCACGATTTTCTGGAAGTGGAAACGCCGATGCTGCACCCGATTCCCGGGGGCGCCAACGCCAAGCCTTTCACCACGCACCACAATGCCTTGGACCAGCAAATGTTCCTGCGCATTGCGCCCGAGCTGTACTTGAAGCGACTGATCGTGGGTGGTTTTGAGCGCGTGTTCGAGATCAACCGCAGCTTTCGCAATGAAGGCATTTCGGTGCGCCACAACCCCGAGTTCACCATGATGGAGTTCTACGCCGCCTACTGGGACTACCAGGACCTGATGACCTTCACCGAAAAGCTGATTCGCGACGCGGCGCAAAAAGCCGTCGGCACCCTGGCGCTGACCTA
Organism: Gammaproteobacteria bacterium; assembly: GCA_025359085.1. Classification (GTDB taxonomy): domain Bacteria; phylum Pseudomonadota; class Gammaproteobacteria; order Burkholderiales; family Burkholderiaceae_C; genus Rhodoferax. The sequence goes on along the minus strand of JANYHL010000033.1, from coordinate 74,113 downwards.
TGGTGGCCGCGCGGTCGATCTGACCCAGCCGTTTGAGCGCCTGACGATTCACGAAGCCATTTGCAAGCACACCGAAGCGGGCGAAGCGATCGACGGTGGCACCGACTTGAAGGTGGACAACGCCGCCTGGCTCATCAGCGCGCTGCGCAAACTCGGCCTGTCCGAGGGCAAGAACAAGCTGTCCACCCGCTCCCTGGCCAGCCTGCAGGTGCTGTACTTTGAAGAAACCGTCGAAGAAAAACTCTGGCAGCCGACCTTCATCTGCGAGCACCCGGTTGAAATCTCACCGCTGGCCCGCGCCAGCGACCACAAGCCGGGCGTGACCGAGCGCTTTGAGCTCTACATCACCGGCCGCGAATTCGGCAATGGTTTCAGTGAATTGAACGACGCCGAAGAACAAGCGGCCCGTTTTCACGCCCAGGTTGCCGCCAAGGACGACGGCGACGATGAAGCCATGTACTACGACCACGACTTCATCCGCGCGCTGGAATACGGCATGCCCCCCACCGGCGGCTGCGGCGTGGGTTTGGACCGGTTGATGATGCTGCTGACCGACAGCAGCAGCATCCGTGACGTGATTCTGTTCCCGGCGCTGCGTCACGAAGTTTAAATAAAACAAGCCTCTAGCCCCCGCCAATACTTCGTAAGTAGCTATGAATTCAGTAGCACATCGTGCACCAACCCAGCACCTGAAGTTTCTGCAGGGCTACCCGGCTGACACGTTGGCGCAGGTGGCCCAGCTCATGGCCGACCAGCGGCTGGGCGAGTGGTTGCACAACAAGTACCCCGATGCCCACGGGGTGCGCACCGACAAGGCGCTGTTTGAGTACGTGCAGGCGCTGAAGGCAAACTACCTGCGCGGTGCCGAACCTTTGGCCAAGGTGGCGTTTGACAGCAAGCTGCAGGTGGTGCAACACGCGCTGGGCACCCACACCAGCATCTCGCGCGTGCAGGGCATCAAACTCAAGGCCAAACGCGAAATCCGCATCGCGGCCCTGTTCAAGGACGCACCGCCCGAGTTCCTCTGCATGATCAGCGTGCATGAGCTGGCGCACCTGAAGGAACGAGCGCATGACAAGGCGTTTTACCAGTTGTGCTGCCACATGGAGCCGCGCTACCACCAGCTGGAGTTTGAGTTGCGGGTCTATCTGACGCATCTGGACACGGCAGGGGCGCGGCTGTGGGGGCTGCGAGGTCATCCAACATCACCCGCTACGGTCAAAAATGCGGTGTTCTCGAAGAGCGGCGAAGCCAAAAATGGACCGTTGCGGTCGATTGGTAGCCAACTACCTAAAGACCGACAGGCTCTTGGGCTGGGACGCTGCCAAGCACCGGCTTGATCAGCAACTGGCGCCACGAATGCACAGGCCAGTCGCTGCGGTATTGATTTTGAGTGCCACCAAACACCACACCCCCGCCAGATACGGCTTCTGGATGATGGGCTGCGAATTTTTTCAGACCTTTGAAATAATCCGGGTTAATCGTGGCCCCCGCCTTGATCTCGATGGCGTGCATCTTGCCACCTGTTGGCAATAGCAAATCCACCTCATTGCCCTCGGAGTGGCGGTAGAAATACATTTCGGCGCTTTCGCCTGCGTTCAAGCGATCTTTCATCGCTTCCATGATGACAAAATTTTCAAAAAGGCTACCCCAGAGTGGATCGCGTGCAACTTGATCTGCAGTGCGCAAGCCCAGCAACCAGCAGGCCAGGCCCACATCGTAGAAATAAAGCTTGGGGCGTTAGTCGCATGACGGGCATATTGGCAGATTCGCTGTCCGCCTCGGCGCGAGCTTGCCCGGCCGGTTCAACTCTGCGCGGCCAGCAACGCGTCGAGTACCACGCCTGGCTGGTGTCCACAGGCGGCGTACCAATCCACATAAGTCATGACATCTACGTAGCTTTCGCCGCGCTCTATTTTTGACACGTACGACTGGCCGACCGCCAAACGCTGCGCCATTTCCACCTGCGTCAACCCCGCCGCTTTGCGAGCCGCCACCATGGCGGCGCGCAAAGTCTGGTAACGGGGGTGATAGATGGACGTTGGCACGTCCCGGATGCTCTACCCTGATTTGGAATAGTCTATTTCAGACTATTTAGGCGCACAATTGATTCACCTTGGCAATACCGCTGGGGATTTTGGGAACTAAAAATGAAACGATTGACAGCATTGGCCGCAGCGGCAATATTGACGGCGTGTGGCGGGGGAGGCAGTGATGGGGCAACAGCCACAGCGGAAGGCCTCTGGACGGGCACAACCGCCAACGGTACTCAAGTAAATCTGGCGATTCTTGAAAATGGTGAAACCTGGGGTCTTTACGGCTCATCAAGTTCGGTGACGGGTGCGCTCTACGGCAATACCAGCAGCAATGGCACATCTCTGTCTGGCTCGGGGACCGGTTTTAACTTCGTCACCAGAACCAGCGGCAACGGCACCTACACCGGAAGTTTTACACCCAAAGGAAGCGTCAACTTCGCTGTCTCGGATGGCACCAAATTTACCGGCACTTACAGCGCCGCTTACGATCAAGCTGCATCCGTGGCTAGCGTGGCAGGCACCTACACCGGCTGGGCAGTCACTGGCGGCACTACGGCCCAAACAGCCACCGTCATCATTGATGTCAACGGCAACGTCTCAAGCAGTTACGTTTCTGGTAGCTTAACCTGTGCTACTTCAGGCAAAGCCACGCCCCGTGCATCAGGTAAAAATATTTACAACCTTCAGTTGACCTTTACCGGCAACTACTGCGCCTTAGGCAACGGCACCACGGTCAACGGTGTCGCCACCTACGACAGCGTTAGCCGACAACTCGTCGCGATGGGCCTCAACAACGCCAAATCAGACGGCCTGATTTATATTGGCGCTCGCTGATTAATTATCGGAAACAGGCCGTACCACTTTCTGTGGCCCGGCTATTCCGAGCTTGAATTTCTTGAATTGTGCAGCGCCCAGGTGCTTATCCAGTCAAGTCAACCAACAGACTGGGATCAAAGGTGCACCGATGTTATCCTGCTCCCGGCGCTGCGTCACGAAGTTTAAGACGAATCAGCCTATAGCCCTCGTGAATAGGGCGTAAGCAGCTATGAATTCAGTAGTTAATCAGACTCCCGCCCAGCGCCTGAAGTTTCTGCAGGGCTACCCGGCTGACACGCTGGCGCAGGTGGCCCAGCTCATCGCCGGGCAAGGGCTGGGCGACTGGCTGCACTTCAGACTTGAATCCGCCCGTCGAGTTGCATTCTGGAAGTGCATGGCGAGCGCCCGAGGGCAACCACCGTTGACCCCACGATCACTTGTCAAGCCTCCAGGAACCTCTTATAGTTCCTTACATCAAGTAAGGAAAACCATGTCAACCGCCACACTCACCAGCAAAGGTCAAATCACAATTCCCCTGGCAGTTCGCACTGCTTTGGGTTTGCATGCGGGTGCCAAGCTCGATTTTGTGCTTGACCAGGACAGCTTCAAAGTGGTGCCCCTGCGCAACTCGGTGCCGTCGCTGAAAGGTCGTTTTGCAGGGCGGGTATCAAAGCCCGTCAGCCTGGCCATGATGGACGAAGCGATTGCTGCCGAGTCAGCTGCTCGGCATGCGACACTGGACAAAGGTCGCCCATGATCGGCTTGGACACCAACGTGCTGGTGCGCTATTTGGCGCAAGACGATGCCAAGCAGTCCGCCATTGCGACGCGGTTCATTGAAAGCGAGTTGAGTGCGACCCAGCCCGGATTTATCAGCTTGGTGGTGTTGGTGGAGGTCTGCTGGGTGCTTCAGCGCCTCTATGCGGCGACCAGTAGCGAATGCACAGGCACCGTGGAAGACCTGCTTGGATCCGCGCAGTTTGTGGTCGAGCAGCGACACGTGGTGCAAGCGGCTGCGCAGCAGATGCGTTCACACCCCAAGGGACAAGTCGGTTTCACGGATGTGCTGATTGTTGAGATTGGCAAAGCCCAGGGCTGTGCGCAGACGGTTAGTTTTGACAAGGGTGCGGTGCGATCGGCGGGAATGACTTTGCTGACCTGAATTCAAGTTTTCTTCAATTTTTGGAATCCCCTTGATGTGTACCGTTTCGTCTACTGCCCCCCGCGCCCTGCTACGCAGCCTGTTTGACGCAGCAATAGCCGCTGCGCAACCCGCGTTGTGCCTGCCGGCGCATTTGCCGCCACCCCCAAAAGGCAGGACCATCGTGATCGGCGCGGGCAAGGCTTCCGCCGCCATGGCGCGGGCGCTGGAAGACCATTGGCACGGCCCGCTGGAAGGCCTGGTGGTCACCCGTTACGGCTATGACGTGCCCTGCCAGCGCATTGAAATTGTTCAAGCGGCGCACCCGGTGCCTGACGCGGCCGGGCTGGCGGCCTCCCAGCGCATCGCCCACCTGGTGACGGGCTTGACGGAGGATGATCTGGTGATTGCGCTGATCTCGGGCGGCGGCTCGTCGCTGTTGGTGGCACCCGGCCCGGGCCTCACCTTGGCGGACAAGCAGGCGGTGAACGCCGCGCTGCTGGCCAGTGGCGCCACCATTTCCGAGATGAACTGCGTGCGCCGCCACCTCTCCAGCCTCAAGGGCGGCCGCCTGGCTGCTTTGTGCCACCCGGCGCAACTCGTCACATTGCTGATCTCGGACGTGCCGGGCGACGCGCCGATGGACATTGCCTCTGGCCCCACCGTGGCGGATGCCACCACTTGCGCGGACGCCCTTGACATCATCCAGCGCTACCAGATTGCGCTGCCAGCGACCATGCGCACACTCTTGGAAAGCGGCGCGGGCGAAACCGTCAAGCCGGGCGACCCGCGCCTGCAAAACAGCAGCGTGCGCATGATCACCGCCCCGCAAATCGCGCTGGAGGCTGCGGCACAAGCAGCCCGTGCCGCTGGCATCACGCCCTACATCCTGGGTGACAGCCTGGAAGGCGAAGCGCGTGAGGTGGCCAAAGCACTGGCCGGCATCACGCGCCAGGTGGCCCTGCGCGGTCAACCGTTTCAAGCGCCCTGTGTGCTGCTGAGCGGTGGAGAAACCACGGTAACGCTCAAAGGAAAAGGCCGCGGCGGGCGCAATGTGGAATTTTTGCTGTCGCTGGCCCTGGCCTTGGGCGAGCTGAAAGGCGTTTACGCGCTGGCGGGCGACACCGATGGCGTGGACGGCATCGAGGAAATCGCCGGCGCGGTCCTGACCCCCGACACGCTGACCCGGGCTTGGCGCGCGGGCATGAACCCGCGCACCTACCTCGACCGCAACGATGCCCACAGCTTCTTCCAGGCCTTGGGTGACTCGGTGCTGACCGGCCCCACGCTGACCAATGTGAATGACTTTCGGGCCATCCTCATCGGCTGAAGGCCACCGAGCGCGTGTCAAACCACTGAAATCATCGCCGCCAGCGTGTGCATGCTGCCGGGGGCCAGGGTAACCTGGTCCGGCCCGGCGTTGCAGGTTTCGACGCACAGCATGTTCCGATACTCCCCTGCGGCCATATCCGTCAAGGTTTTTTCGCGCTCGCGCCACGGGTTCCACACCACGGTCGATGTGCTGCCCTGTTTCGCCACGCGGATGGTGCGCCTCCCGGCTTGGTCTTCAATCAGGCAATCGGCGGTGGTGTGGGTGTAAATGCGGTCAGTTTCACCGGTGAATTCAAGGGCACCGGTTTGCCTGACGGGTGCAAAATTTTGTAGCTTGTCCAGGTAGTCGCCGCCGTCCAGCCCCTGCACCACCGTTTGCGCGATGTCGCCGACGCGAAAATAGCTGTGCAGCGCGTCCGTGATCGCGAACGCTGCCGTGCCCGTGTTGCGGGTGGCCAGCGCCAGGGTCAAGGTTGGGCCCACGGTAACGAGCAGTTCCAGATCAAACGCAAAGTCCCACAGCGCGCGGGTACTTGCATCATCTGTCATGCCCAAACGCAGCAGCACTTGCCCCGCTGCATCCTGGGTGGTTGCGCGCACTTCCCACAAGCGGGCGCGCACCAAGCCGTGGGCAGGCAGTCCGTCCCGCGCACCAAACCACGGCCAGCACACCGGGACGCCGCCGCGCACGCCCTTGCCCGGTTCAGATACGGCGGTTTTTGATACCCAAAGCACCGGCTTTTGGCCGGCCGGTTGCCACGCCAGCACTTGCGCGCCTTGCAGCGCCACGCGTGCGCTGGCCTGAGGCGTCTTGATTTCAGCCACGGACAAGCCCGCGCCGCCGTCTACAAAATGCAGCCTGTCAGCCAAACCAAAGCGGCGGTTGAGGGTGGCGACGGTTTGATTCATGTGATGTCCCCCAGAGAAGATACGATCAGCCAGATCGAAGTCGGCCGCGAGCTGAATTTCATATAAGCCGCATCCGCATAGGGCTTACCAAAGGTGAGTGGTTTATGTGCGGTGGATGGGGTACCCGGGCTCCTGATGGATGGCAGCCTGGGCTGCAAGATAAAGATTACAGAATGATGACTGAAATGTCATGTTCGAATCATCTTTTCGACAGTTTCATTTTCATATCATGCTTGCATCTTGTGTGTCGTTTACTTATTAAAGGAAATTATCATGTTCAAAAAAATGTTGATTGTCGCTGCAGGCAGTATGGTCGCCTTGTCCGCCTTGGCAGTAGATGCGAGCAAAGTGGAGAAATCCATCGAACTCAAGGATGGATCGACCGTCTACCTTTTCAAAGACGGCAAGATGGGAATGGAAAACAAATTTGGCAAGGTTGTTCGAATGAAAGAGGGTCATGTGATGGAAACCAAGGACGGCCAAAGGGTCATCATGATCGGCGATGAAGTAGCGCGTCTGGAAAGCATCCTGAAACCGGGCGGTGGAAAGTAACAACACCCCTTGCTTTTCTTTGCGGCCCCAACCCATCGGGGTCGTCCTCTTGAAAATAGCGGTCAAGCGTGGAGGGCTGCCACGAATTGGAGTTCGTTGCAGGCGACACCGCAGGTGCGCCATCGGCTCGTATAAGCCTGCATTGACATCCTGAATAGGGAAGTGTGAAAGGGCGTGGGATTCTCACGGCGGTGTTCCATGAACATGCAATGAGCGCCCCTCATGCGCGGTTGGTGCGCCTGTGCGGCGCAGATAACAGGAATGTAATCTTGCTGTCAGCATTTTGTCGGGAGAGCGCCAGTACATTTTTGTTTAATTTCGTCGTGAGTTTTCTACTCACAATCCCCAGTGTTGACACGAGGATCCCATGCATTTACTCCACTCTCACTGGCTCGTGTCGGCGGGACTGGCGATGGCCTTACCGATGGCCTTCGCCCAGTCCAGTTCTGCACTGATGACCCCTGATTCAAAGAGCACGGCGCCATCCCCGGTCACCTTCGCTTACCGATCAACTTTTACCGATTACCGCGCTTACAGCGACCAACCCCTTGGTTCATGGCGCGAGGCCAATGACAGCGTTGGCCGTGTCGGTGGTTGGCGCGAATATGCCAAAGAGGCCCGGTTGCCGCAAGCGCAGGATGCTGCAGCCCCGCCCGATCCCCATGCCGGGCGCGCCAAACCGTGAAAGAGGCGGCCATGAGAACAATTTTCGGATTAGGCGGCGCGCTGGCCACGGCCACTCTTGTGTTGGCCGGATGCGCATCCGTCAACATCGATCAGGCTGTCCAGAAAACCAATGACAACAACAAGGCATTCACCCAAGGCAAGCTGGAGCTTAGTCGCACCGAGCAGCAGCAGCGAGCCCGCAGCAAGCTGACAGGCGATTTGTTGGCGCAGCCGTTAACCATGGATGACGCTGTCCAGTTGGCCTTGGCCAACAGCCCGGCCGTCCAAACCTTGTTGGCTCAGAGCTGGTCCGAAATGGCTTTGGCGAACCAGCGGGGTCGTATCGCCAACCCGGTTTTTGCGTTCGAGCGAGTGCGTTTTGGCGATGAGCTGGAGCTAAACCGATTGCTGTCGTTTGGTTTGCTGGATATCCTGACACTGCCGCAGCGCCAAGTGATCGCCCGCAGCCAGGTCGCGCAATTCGAGATTCAGCTCAGCGCCGACGTGGTCGACCACGTCACTCAGGTACGCCAGGCGTGGGTGCGGGCCGTGAGCGCACAGCAGATGTTGAAATATGCCGGACAGGTCAACAGCAGCGCGCAAGCGAGCGCAGAGCTGGCGCGGCGCATGCTGCAAGTGGGTAATTTCACCAAGTTGCAGCGGGCGCGTCAGCAGGTCTTTTATGCGGATGCCGCAGCTCAGCTGGCATCGGCCGCCAACGCGGCCACCGCGGACCGGGAGGAATTGGTCCGCCTGTTGGGATTAACGGATGCGCAATCGGTGGAGTTAAAGCTTCCCGAGCGCCTGCCGGATCTGCCGAAAGAGCCGCACCCATCCGGCCTTGTCAACGTCAACGCGATGCAGCAGCGTCTGGATGTGCAAATGGCACTCAACCAGCTGGATATCGCGGGCAAGGCGCAAGGTTTGAGCCTGCTCAACAGCCTTGTCGACGTGGAGCTGGGAATCCGCCGGGATACGGTGTTCGACAACGCTGCGGGCACCCAAACACCGCGAATGGGTTATGAACTTGGTATACGCCTGCCCATCTTTGATTGGGGATCGGCCCAGCGTGACACCATGAACGCACAATCGCTGGCTGCCGCCAACCGCTACGAAAGCACGGTGCGCAACGCTTCATCCCAGCTGCGGCAAAGCTATTCGGCCTACCGCACGGCCCATGATGTAGCCAGACACTATCGCGACGAGATCGTGCCGCTGCGCAAGGTCATAGCCGAAGAAAATGTGCTTGCTTACAACGGCATGCTGATCGGTGTGCTCGAACTTCTGGCCGACAGCCGCGATCAGATCTCCAGCGTCATGGCTGCGATCAATGCTTATCAGCAGTTCTGGCTCGCCGACGCGGCACTTGCTGCGTCCATGACCGGCAAGCCAACCACCATGGCAGCCATGTTAATGCCCACGGGTAGCAGCGCGAGCCAAGCCGGTCACTGATCTGGCGATCACTCCATTACCGCAATTCATATGACAAACAGACGAAACTTTTTGGCGGGTGCCGGTGTTTTGACCACTGCAGTTGTGACCTCTGCCGTTAGCAAAGTTGCCATGGCGGCCTTGCCGGAGCCGGTACTGCAAACCAGCCCGGACACGATGCCACCCCTGTTTCCGAACACCGGCCGGCCGTACAACCCGGTGGTCACGCTCAACGGCTGGACGCTGCCCTGGCGCATGAACAACGGTGTCAAGGAGTTCCATCTCGTGGCCGAACCCGTGGTACGCGAGATGGCCCCCGGCTTCAAGGCCCATCTCTGGGGTTACAACGGTCAGTCACCTGGCCCCACCATCGAAGTAGTCGAGGGTGACAGGATTCGCATTTTTGTGACCAATAAGCTGCCTGAGCACACCAGTGTGCACTGGCATGGCCAGCGTCTGCCCAATGGAATGGATGGGGTCGCGGGGCTGAATCAGCCGGCCATCCAACCCGGCAAGACTTTTGTCTATGAATTCGTGGCGCGGCGTCCGGGCACTTTCATGTACCACCCGCACGCCGACGAAATGACACAAATGGCCATGGGAATGATGGGAATGTGGATCACTCACCCCAAGGTCAAGCACCCGCTGATCGAAGAGGTGGATCGGGATTTTGTGTTCCTGCTGAACGCCTATGACATTGACCCAGGCGCTTACACGCCCAAGATCATGACGATGCTGGAGTTCAACCTATGGAGTTGGAACAGCAGGATATTCCCCGGTATTGACCCGCTGGTGGTCCGTAAAAACGACAAGGTGCGCATCCGCGTTGGCAACCTGACCATGACCAACCACCCGATGCATCTGCATGGCCATGAATTTCTGGTGACTGGCACCGATGGCGGGCCGACACCCAAATCGTCCCGCTGGCACGAGGTCACCACGGATGTTGCAGTGGGTCAGATGCGCCAGATTGAATTTTTGGCCGACGAAGAAGGGGACTGGGCGTTTCATTGCCACAAGAGTCACCACACCATGAACGCGATGGGGCACAACGTGCCCACCTTGATCGGCGTGGATCACCGCGGGATGGCAAAAAAAATCACCAACCTGATACCCGACTATATGGTGATGGGCGAACGCGGCATGGCCGATATGACGGAGATGGAGATGCCGATTCCCGACAACACAACGCCCATGATGACCGGCCAAGGCCCGTTTGGCAGCGTGGAAATGGGCGGCATGTTCAGCATGGTCAAGGTGCGCAAAAACCAAAAGCCTGGCGACTACAAAGACCCGGGCTGGTACAAGCACCCGGTCGGTGAAATCGCTTATGAATGGACCGGCTCACTGCCCAACCCCGCGCGTTTTGCCGCGGAGGGCGGCAAATCCATGCCCGTTCAGAACATGCCGATGACAGAAGTCGAAGTTCAAGTCCGCAAGCCCTCCATGAGCAACATGAAGCATTGATTAGTTTTACAACCAACACCCTTGAAAGGTATTCCATGAAATCACGCAACCTTCTGATTGCCATTCCCGGCCTATTGCTGGCCTTGACTGCCTTGGCGTCTGGCAAACACGCTGGGGGTCATGACGATGAAGCAATCGGCAAGCCAGGCGTCGCATCGAAAGTGACGCGCACCGTGAACGTCGACATGAAAGACGACATGCGCTTTCACTCTTCAAATTTCGACGTGAAACAGGGAGAGACGGTTCGCTTTGTTGCCAAAAACTCCGGCCAGGTCAAGCACGAGATGGTGCTGGGCACTGAAACAGACCTCAAGAAACACTACGAAGTGATGAAGAAAAATCCGGAGATGGAACATGCCGACGACAACATGGTCACCGTCGCACCAGGAAAAACGGGTGAAATCATCTGGCAATTCACCAAGGCGGGTAAGGTCGACTTCGCTTGCCTGCAACCGGGCCATTACGACGCAGGCATGAAAGGGCTAATTAAAGTCGCAGCTAACAAAACACGCAACATTCAAGACGACTCGACACACGCCCATTGACCACCACCCGTGTTGTTCGGAAGGGTTTTTTCTTTCCCGGGATGGCGCATGGGCGGCACCGACAGCAGGGCTATCGCCGATGCTTCTATAGCGCTTAGCTGTTAAAAAGACGGCAACTCTTTGGCTTGCCCAATTTATGAAGGAAACAAATCATGAACTCAATGAAGCAACTGCTTGTCCATCTATCGATTGTGTCGGTCACGATTTTTTCTGGCGGCGTTTTCGCTCAGGCCGCCACGGACCCTGGCCAGAGGGACGACATGAATATGATGGCCCGCCATGACATGACCCAGGGAGAAGTCCGCAAGATTGACAAGGATGCCAAGAAAATAACGATCAAGCATGACGAGATCAAAAACCTTGAAATGCCTCCGATGACGATGGTGTTTCAAGTCAGGGATCCCGCTTTGTTAGAGAAGGTACAAATCGGTGACAAGGTTCAGTTCAAAGTCATGAAGGACAGTGGTGCTCTGGTGGTAACCGATCTCCAACTTGTCCAGTAAGGTGGTGATGCTGGCGTCTGGCTTCGGATCTCGAACCTGGATCCCGTCACGCTGACCATGAAAGGCTGCGAGGAACGAAAAGAACGCCAATCGGCAAATGAAATCTGGGGGTTGGCGCAGCGGTTTAAAAACCGCCGACACCCCCCGGCGCACTGGCAGCATCGGCCCGCTCCGCGGAGTCTGGCATCATCGCGCTCATGGACGACAACTTGCCCCCCCTTATCAGGGCCCTGCTGGAGCCAACCCGTTATCCTGGCACCGTGCAGCGGGTTGACTTGGTCCAGACCCACATCTCCTGGGTGCTGCTGGCGGGGGACTTTGCCTACAAGATCAAAAAGCCGGTCAAACTGTCTTTTCTGGACTTCAGCACACTGGCGCAACGCCAGCGCTACTGTCAAAACGAGTTGCGCCTCAACCGCCGCTTTGCGCCGGACCTGTACCTGGACGTGCTCGCCATTGGCAACACCCCGCAAGACCCGCACTGGGGTGGCACCGGCACTCCGATCGAATACGCCGTCAAGATGCGCCGCTTTGATGAAACCGGGCGGCTCGACCGGGTCTGTGCTCGCGGTGAACTGCAAGCCCGGCATGTGTCGGATCTGGCCGACACACTGACGCTTTTTCACCAGACGGCGGCGCTCGCGCCGGTCGAATCCAGCTTTGGCTCACCGGCCCACATCATCGCGCCGATGCGAGACAATTTCGACGCTCTGCTGGACGGTTTGCCGCAGGCGGGCCTGCCCCGCCGGATGGCGGCACTGCGGGCCTGGACCGAAGCGCAATTTGTACAACTCACGCCGCTGATGCAAGCGCGCAAACAAGGCGGCTGGGTGCGTGAATGCCACGGCGACCTGCATCTGGCCAACCTGGTCTTGATCGATGAACGCGTGCGCCTGTTTGACGGCATTGAGTTCAGCGACAGTCTGCGCTGGATTGACGTGGCCAGTGAAGTCGCTTTCCCCTATGTTGACCTGCTCGCACACCAGCAGCCCGGTTTGGCCGACTGGTTTGTGAACGAAGTTTGGAGCCGCAGTGGCGACTACGAAGCCGCCTTGCTGCTGCGGTTTTATGCCGTCTACCGCGCGCTGGTGCGGGCCAAGGTGGCGGCCATTCGCACGCGTCAGACGCAGGGAGACGGCAGTGCGGCGCTGGCCTATATTGCGCTGGCCGAACGCCTGATGGCCCCGCCTGCGGCCCACCTGATCATCACGCACGGGCTCTCGGGTTGCGGCAAGACCGTGGCCTCAAGCCAATGGTTGCAAAGCGACCTGCAAGCCAGCACCTTGCGCTTGCGCTCGGATGTGGAACGCAAGCGCCTGTTCGGTCTGGCCAGCAGCGAGCGCAACGGCGCGCCGTTGAACGAGGGCATTTACGCCGCCGATGCGCACGGCCGCACCTATGGCCACCTGCTTGAACAGGCGCGGCGCTTGCTGCGAGCCGGATGGTCAGTCATTGTGGACGCCACCTTCCTGCTCCGGGCCGACCGCGACGCCTTTAGCGCGCTGGCCCGCGAGTGCCATGTGGGCTTCAGCATCTTGGCGCCGAAGGCCACGCCGGCGCAGCTGCGCGAGCGCATCCTGGCGCGCGCGGCACAGGGGCAGGACGCGTCCGAGGCCACCCTGGACGTGCTGGCGCAGCAGATGCGCACGCTGGAGCCGCTGGGGCCAGATGAAGCGCCAGAAATCGAGCCCGCCGAAGACCACTAGAATTAACCATGTCAGAAATTAACCATGTCAGAAATTGAAAAAAGGCCACCGGCCAATCCCAAGCAAAACCGCATTTTGGCCGCCCTGCCCCACGAGGATTACGAGCGTCTGCTGCCGGATCTGAAATTGATTCCCATGCCCGTGGGGATGCCCATATCCGAGTCGGGCGACCACTTGAATTTTCTGCATTTTCCCGTCTCAGGCATCGTCGCGCTGATCTACGCACTGGAAGACGGGTCCTCGAGTGAAATCGCCCTGGTGGGCAACGAGGGCATGGTCGGCGTGTCCATCTTCATGGGCGGCGACAGCATGCCCAGCAGCACCGAGGTGCAAAGTGTGGGCGAGGCCTATCGACTCAGTCGCAAAGTCATGAAACACGAGTTTTCGCTGGGCGAAAAGCTCCAGCACCTGTCCCTGCTGTACACGCAGGCCCTGATCATCCAGACTTCTCAAACGGCCGTGTGCAACCAGCACCACTCACTCGACCAGCAACTGTGCCGCTGGTTGTTGATGAGCCTGGACCGGCTGCATTTCAATGAAATGGACGTCACGCAGGAGATGATTGCGCACCTGCTGGGGGTACGCCGTGAAAGCGTCACCCAAACGGCCAGCAAGCTGCAAAAAGACGGCCTGATCAGCTGCCGACGCGGTCACATCACGGTGATTGATCGCCCCAAACTGGAAGCGCGCGTCTGCGAGTGCTACGCGGTAGTCAAGGACGAGTACGACCGTTTGTTGCCGCATCCGCGCGGCGCCCCCTGAGCCCGGCCTCTGGGCTTATCCGGCGCGTACTGCGCTGTCGCTCGGCGCCTTCCAAAGATGATTTGGTAATTAGAAACCAAATATTCAGTAGTTCCGGTTTTGTCATTTGAACTCCAGAATTCACGCCATTGCACATTGGCAATGAATTTTGAGGACTTCAACATGACATCAACGACTGCACTCTCCCGACGCGTCTTCAACCTTGCCGCAGCCGTGACGCTGGCCGGCGCCGCCTTGAGTGCCAGCGCGCAACCAGCCGTCACGCTTCTCAACGTCTCGTACGACCCCACCCGGGAGCTCTATGCCGAGATCAACACCGCGTTTGCCAAACACTGGAAAGCCAAGACCGGCCAGGACGTCAGCATCAAGCAATCGCACGGTGGCTCGGGCAAGCAAGCGCGTGCCGTGATCGACGGACTCGACGCCGATGTCGTCACGCTGGCGCTGGCCGGCGACATCGATGCAGTGCACAAAAATGGCGCTTGGATTCCAGCCGACTGGCAAAAGCGCCTGCCGCACAACTCGTCACCGTACACATCGACTATCGTGCTCGTGGTGCGCCAGGGCAATCCCAAAGGCATCAAGGACTGGGACGATCTGATCAAACCCGGTGTCAGCGTGATCACGCCCAACCCCAAAACTTCTGGCGGTGCGCGCTGGAATTACCTGGCAGCCTGGGAATTTGCAAAACGCAAGTTCGGCGGTGAAGCGCAGGCCAAGGATTTCGTCGGCAAACTGTATGCCAACGTGCCCGTGCTTGACAGTGGCGCGCGCGGCTCATCGATCACCTTTGCCCAGCGTGGCCAGGGCGACGTGTTCATCAGCTGGGAGAACGAAGCCCACCTGTTGGAAAAAGAATTTGGCGGCAAGGTGGACATCATTTACCCCTCCTTGAGCATTCTGGCCGAGCCACCGGTGACCGTGGTGGACAAAAACGTGGACAAAAAGGGCACCCGCAGCGTGGCGACGGCCTACCTGGAATACCTGTACACCGATGAAGGCCAGGACATTGCAGGCAAGAACTTCTACCGCCCCATCTCCGAGAAGTTCCAGGCCAAGTACGTCAGACAACTGCCCAGGATCAAGCTATTCACCATCGATGAGGCCTTTGGCGGCTGGACCAAAGCGGCCAAAGATCACTTTGCTGACGGCGCTTACTTTGACCAGATTTACACCAAAAAGTAGGGATGGCGCCACTGCGCCCATTCACCGCGGGTCTACCGAGAAGGCCGTGAACCTTGATCCAGAGCCCGTCAGCGGGCTTGACTGCTTGCAAAGCGGCTACAAAATTGTGATCTATATACAAATATAAACATAATTAAATAGAAA
The DNA here is from genome assembly GCA_025359085.1 of Gammaproteobacteria bacterium. GTDB lineage: Bacteria > Pseudomonadota > Gammaproteobacteria > Burkholderiales > Burkholderiaceae_C > Rhodoferax. The sequence goes on along the minus strand of JANYHL010000033.1, from coordinate 58,919 downwards.
ACAAGTAGTTTGAGTTTTGAAGCCTGGGTCACAAAATGCGTTTTAAGTCAATTGCAGCCGTCAAACCAAACACTTCACCATGGTCAGCATCCTCATCATTGCGGGTTGGCGCGATTCGCCACCCGGCCACTGGCAAAGTCTGTGGGCCGACCAGCTGCCGGACGCGGTCCGGGTGCTGCAAGATGACTGGGTGGCGCCATCGCGCGATGCCTGGGTCGCGTCCATTGCCCGCACGGTGCTGGCTCAAACCAAACCGGTGGTGATTGCCGCGCACAGCCTGGGCTGCATTGCCACCGCCCATCTGCCGCCCGAGGCCGCCGCGCGCATTGCCGGGGCCTTGTTGGTGGCGCCGGCCGACCCGGAGCGCCGGGGGGTGCTGGCTGACTTTGCCCCGGTGCCCTACCAGCGCCTGCCCTACCCCAGCATCATCGTGGCCAGCAACAACGACCCTTATTGCCCGGTCCGCACCGCGGGCGCTTACGCCCGTGCCTGGGGCAGTGAATTTGTTCGACTGCAAAACGCCGGCCACATCAACCTGGAAGCCGGCTTTGGCCCCTGGCCGCTGGGGTTGGCGCTGCTGCAGTCACTCATCGGTGAAGCTGTCACCCTTAAACAAGCCGCTTTGGCCGCAGCCTGACACCACCTACACACTCTTTTCACTTTTTACAGACGCCCAAGGAAACACCATGAAATTTAAGCAAAAAGTGACTCTATCCCTTGCCAGCATTGCACTGACAGCTACGCAATTTGTAGCAGCTCAAACCCTGCTCAATGTCTCTTACGACGTCTCGCGCGAGTTTTACAAAGACTACAACGCCGCTTTTGTCGCCCACTACAAAAAGACCAGCGGCAAAGAGGTCAAGGTGGATCAATCCCATGGTGGCTCCAGCGCGCAGGCCCGTGCGGTGAACGACGGGCTCGACGCCGATGTGGTCACCATGAACACCACCACCGATGTCGAGTTTCTCGCCAGCGCGGGGGTGGTCGCCAAGGATTGGGCCAAGCGCTTTCCCAACAATGCAGCCCCTACCACCTCGACCATGCTGTTTCTGGTGCGCAACGGCAACCCCAAGGGCATCCGGGACTGGAACGACCTGATCAAGCCCGATGTGAAAGTCATTGTGGTGAACCCAAAAACCGGGGGCAATGGCCGCATGGCCTACCTGGCCGCCTGGGGCTATGTGCGCAAGACCGGTGGCAGCGACGCGCAAGCGGCTGAATTTGTGGCCAAGCTGTTCAAGAACGTGCCGGTGCTGGCCAAGGGCGGGCGCGATGCCACCACCATTTTTTTACAGCGCAATATTGGCGATGTATTGATCACGTTTGAATCAGAAGTGGTGTCCGTCGACCGCGAATTTGGCGCAGGCAAGGTCGATGCCATTCACCCGTCAATCAGCATCATTGCCGAAAACCCGGTCGCCGTGGTGGAACGTACCGTGGCCAAAAAAGGCAGCGGCGAATTGGCCAAAGCTTATTTGAACTACCTGTATTCCGACGAAGCGCAAGACATTGCCGCCAAGCACGGCATTCGCCCGAGCAACAAACAAGTGCTGGCCAGATACGCCAGCACCTTCAAGCCGCTGCAACTGTTCGCGGTGAGCGAGTATTTTGGTTCACTGACTGAAGCGCAAAAAGTGCATTTCAACGACGGCGGCCAGTTCGACAAGATCTACACCGTCAAGTAAACGTTAGACAGCCCTGACTGCCGGATCGTGTCCGGCATGACAATATTTTGACGACGTTTCAATGACCTCTGCCCTCCTTTCCATTTCGCCCCTCGCGGCTGGCTCGCCAGCAAAGCGTGCCACCCGGCGCGTGCTGCCGGGCTTTAATTTGACGCTGGGCTACACGCTGTTTTACCTCAGCCTGATCGTGCTGATCCCACTGTCAGCCCTGCTGTCCAAAACCTTCACCCTGACTTGGGTCGAGTTCTGGGCGGCGGTGGCCAGCCCGCGCGTGCTGGCCTCGTACCGGCTGACCTTTGGCGCCTCATTTATGGCAGCGCTGGTCAACGTGTTCTTTGGCCTGTTGCTGGCCTGGGTGCTGGTGCGCTACCGTTTTCCCGGCAAAAAGATCATCGATGCGCTGGTGGACTTGCCGTTTGCCCTGCCCACGGCGGTGGCCGGTATTTCACTCACCGCGCTGCTGGCGGGCAATGGCTGGATCGGTCAGTACCTGGAGCCACAGGGCATCCAGCTCGCGTTTAACCGCAACGGCATCGTGATTGCACTGATCTTCATCAGCCTGCCGTTTGTGGTGCGCACCGTGCAACCGGTGCTGGAAGACTTCGAGAAAGAGCTGGAAGAAGCCGCCACTTGCCTGGGCGCCAGCCGTTGGCAGACTTTTCGTTACGTGATCTTTCCCAGCATCGCGCCCGCCCTGCTGACCGGCTTTGCCATGGCGTTTGCCCGCGCGATCGGTGAGTACGGCTCGGTCATCTTCATTGCCGGCAACATGCCCATGGTGTCCGAGATCACGCCCTTGATCATCATCGGCAAGCTCGAGCAGTACGACTACGCCGGTGCCACCGCCGTGGCCACGGTGATGCTGGCTCTCTCGTTTGTGATGCTGCTGGTCATCAACGCGCTGCAAAGCTGGCAACGCCGCCGCGCCGGAGGCAAGTCATGAGCGCGCGCACGGGCACCACCGAGCCGCCTTGGGTGCGTTGGTCGCTGATTGGACTGGCACTTGGTTTTGTATTTTTGTTTTTGCTGCTGCCGCTGGCCGCCGTCTTCACCGAAGCGCTGCGCAAAGGTCTGCCTGCCGCACTGGAGGCGCTGCAAGAACCCGATGCCTGGAGCGCGATTCGCCTGACCCTGATCACCGCGGCCGTGGCAGTGCCGCTGAACCTGGTATTTGGTGTCGCAGCCGCGTGGGCCGTGGCCAAGTACGAGTTCAAAGGCAAGGCCTTTCTGACCACGCTGATCGACCTGCCGTTCTCGGTATCGCCGGTGGTGGCCGGTCTGATTTATGTGCTGATGTTTGGCGCGCAAGGCTGGATCGGGCCGTGGCTGGCTGAACACAACATCAAAATTTTGTTTGCCGTGCCAGGCATCATTCTGGCCACGATTTTTGTCACTTTTCCGTTCATCGCGCGTGAGCTGATTCCGCTGATGCAGGCGCAAGGCACTGAAGAAGAACAGGCAGCCATCGTGCTGGGTGCGACCGGCTGGCAAACCTTCTGGCATGTGACGCTGCCCAACATCAAGTGGGGTCTGGTCTATGGCGTGATCTTGTGCAACGCCCGCGCCATGGGCGAGTTTGGCGCGGTGTCGGTGGTCTCGGGGCATATCCGGGGCCAGACCAACACGCTGCCGCTGCATGTGGAGATCTTGTACAACGAATACCAGTCCGTGGCGGCATTTGCCGTGGCCTCGCTGCTGGCCCTGCTCGCGGTGCTGACGCTGCTGATCAAGTCGGTGGTGGAGTGGCGGTTTGAGCGCGAGCAAAAAGCGGCGGCGGCGTTGCCGCCTGAACGGCCCCTGGCCGCTACCTAACTTGGTCTCCTAGGCAAAGAACTTCACTCCGTTCACCTTGAGCCTGTCGAAAGGCTTCGACAGGCTCAGCCCGAACGGTCAAGCAAGAAAGAACCAAATGAGCATAGAAATCCGCAACGTCAGCAAAGACTTTGGCGCCTTCCACGCCTTGCGCAACGTCAGCCTGGACATCGAATCCGGTGAACTGGTCGCGCTTCTCGGTCCCTCGGGCTGCGGCAAGACGACGCTGCTGCGCATCATTGCCGGGCTGGAAACCGCCGATCAGGGCCACATCGTGGTCAACGGCGCGGACACCACCGACCAGCATGTGCGCGAGCGCAACGTCGGTTTTGTGTTTCAGCATTACGCGCTGTTTCGCCACATGAGCGTGTTTGACAACGTGGCCTTTGGCTTGCGCATGAAGCCCAAGGCAACGCGCCCCGCTGAGGCCGTGATCAAGCAAAAAGTGCATGAGCTGCTGGGTCTGGTACAGCTGGACTGGCTGGCAGACCGCTACCCGGCGCAGCTCTCGGGTGGCCAGCGCCAGCGCATCGCCCTGGCGCGCGCGCTGGCTGTGGAGCCGCAGGTGCTGCTGCTCGACGAGCCCTTTGGCGCGCTCGATGCCAAGGTGCGCAAGGAGTTGCGCCGCTGGTTGCGCCGCCTGCATGACGACTTGCATGTGACCAGCATTTTTGTCACCCACGACCAGGAAGAAGCGCTGGAAGTCTCTGACCGCGTGGTCCTGATGAACGCCGGTCAGGTCGAGCAAATTGGCTCACCGCAAGAGGTGTGGGACCATCCCGCCAGCCCCTTTGTCTATGGTTTTTTGGGCGATGTGAACCTGTTTCATGGCCGCGCGCACGAGGGTGAAATGCTCATCGGCGAAGACCAGCAAGGCCTGCGCCTCGCCACACCTGAGCACAGCGACGTGCAAGACAGCAAGGCTTTTGCCTACGTGCGCCCGCATGACCTGGATGTGCAGCGCTATGTGGCGGGCGCCAGTGCCGCTGACCAACCACGCGGTATTGTGGCCAAGCTCACCCGCGCCATGGTGATTGGCCCCATTGCCCGGCTGGAGTTGTTACCGCTGGATGCCACCGCCGGTGGCAATGACAACATCATCGAGGCACAAATACCGGCTCAGCATTACCGCGAACTCGACTTCAAGGAAGGCGACACGCTGGTGCTGACGCCACGCAAGGCACGGGTGTTTGTGGTCTGAACCCGCGGGCACTGATCACGTCTTGCGCAGCGGTTTGAGCAAGTCGTTGAGCCCGTTGTGGTCAATCTCATGCATCAGGGCCAAAAGGCGCCCGATTTCCCCCTTGGGCACCCCTTCACGCACAAACCAGTTCAGGTAGTCGCCCGGCAGGTCGGCAATGAGCCGGCCTTTGTATTTGCCAAACGGCATGCTGCGCGTCACCAGCAATTGCAAGTCCTCAGGCTGCATGCTCAACCGCCTGCGCGCTTGACGACAAAGCCCTGACTGGCGAGCATCTCCAGCACGCGGGCGCAGTGCTCGCCCTGCACCTCAATCACGCCGTCCTTGACCGTCCCACCCGAACCACAAGCCGCTTTGAGCTGTTTAGCCAGGGCGGCCAGCGCCAGCGGCTCCAGCGCCAAACCGCGTACCAGGGTCACGCCCTTGCCGGCGCGGCCCTTGGTTTCACGCGACACGCGCACCACGCCATCGGTCGCGGTGCTCACGGGGGTCGCGCTGCAACGGCATTGCGCTTGGGGCATGCGGCATACGGGGCACATGCGCCCGTTGTCGGTGCTGTAGACCAGGCCACCGCTGATTGATCTGGATTTCATGGCTGAGTCGGCCTCGGCAAATTTAAGGGCATGAGACAGTGAAATCTAAGCCATTCCTGGCACGGCGTAGGCGCGCTTGACGGGCAGCAGGAACCAGGCAAAAGCCAGCCCCTGCACCAGCAGCAGCAGGGCAAACGTGAGCCGGAACGCGTCGGCGCGGCCCATGCCCCCTGCGAAGCCGTCCACCGCGGCGCCAATACCCCATTGCAGGCCGAAAGCACCGACAAAGACCAACAGGTTGAGGGCGGTATTGACGCGCCCGGCCAACGCCAGCGGGAAGGTCGCGCTGAGCTGCGAATAAGCGATATTGCCCAGGCTGAACGACACGCCCAGCAGCGGCCACAGCCAGCTTGGCCGGGCGAGGTCAAGAATGATGGCCAGCTCGGTCAGCAGCGCCAGGCCCATGCCGACGCTCAACAGCGTCATCGGCGCAATACCGCGGCGGGCCAGCCCACCCGCGCAGGTGGCCACGAAGAGAAAGCCGGCCAGCATCGCCAACGCCAGCAAAAACAGCACACCGGCGGCATCGGCGCGCGCGACCCCGTTGACCTCCATCAGCCAGGGCATCGCCCACAGGCCCTGGATCGCCATGAAGCCACCGGCGACCAGGCAGCCCTGCGGCGCAAAACGCCAGAACATGCGGTCAGTGAAGATGGCGCGCAAGGTGCGCAACTGCTGCTGCAGCGATTCGCGCTGCGTCCCCGCGCCTTGATCGGGCACCGTCAGCAGATAAGCCGCCGTCAGCAGCAGCAAACCGGCGCAGAGAAAAAACACGCCGCGCCAGCCCAGCAAGGGCAATGCGGCCGCCACCGGCACGCTCGCCGTGAGCGCACCGAGACCGCCGGCGACCATGATGGTGGCCGTCAAGGACGGCAGTCGCTCGGCCGGGAACCACTGGCTGAACGCCTTGAAGCTGGCCATCAGGCAGGCCGAGACACCCAGGCCGATGAGCGCGCGCGCCAGCGCCAAGGTTTTCAAGGTCGTGCCCAGCCCAAACAGCGTGCAGCCCGCAGCGGCCACCAGCAGCAATGCCGCTTCCACCCGGCGCGGGCCGAAGCGGTCCAGCAGCAGGCCCAGCGGCAATTGAAACAGGCCGAAGGCGAGGAAATAGGCCGAGGTCAGCAGGCCCAGGCCCGCCGCCGTGATGTCGAGCTCGCGCATCAGCTCGGGGGCGATCACGGCGTTGACGCTGCGCAGCCCATACGACAGAAAATAGCCAAGGGCATAGGCCGGAACCAGGCGTAACCAAAGGCGCAAGGGGTGATGCATGGCGGCCATTGTCGCGGAAACCGACCACCGCCCGCTCGGTCGCCGCGGGGTCGGCAGGAGCACCGTCTGCCGGACGGGTCGCCTTTGGCTGCGAGCCTGGATAAAGCTATATTTTTAATAGCTACTCAAGGAGAGAACACGGGGGCTATGTGCCAAAATGGCTGATAAGCAAAATGATTGTCAGGAGTTGTTCGCATGTCACGTCCCCAAGTGTGGGCGACCAAGGTCGCCGCCCTGATTCAAACAGGCAACAGTTCGGCCGCGCTGGCGCAGATCAAAGTCGCGCCCACGGTGAAAGATTTGCAGCAACTGCGCGCACTCCTCACCCAGGCCAAACTGCTGGCCCGCCACCCCAACATTGATGCCGCGACCACCGACATGATCGCCGCCCTGACGGCCCCGCGGCTGCACCGTTCTCCTTGACTCTCATGGTTGGGCGGCCACCCGAATGATGAACCCGTTCGCCCTGAGCCTGTCGAAGGGGGTGGTTCGACAAGCTCACCACGAACGGCGCTTCACGTTGAATAGTCAGGGCAGCAGCGTCAACGCGTGCATGTAGTCCGGGCGCAGCATCAGGTCATCCCATGGCAGCGCGGGGGTTTGCGGCAGCAGCGCGCGGCGGCGCTCTTCACTGGCCTCCAGCGGCTGCCAGCCGCCTTTGAGTTGCGCCTCGGTCAGGCCGTTGATCCACGCGTCCAGCGCCGCGCCCGCGCCTTCGCTGCTGGCCAGCGACTGGTTGCAAAGCAGCACCAGGTCGCAACCCGCATTCAAGGCCGCCACCGCCGCCTGGGTGTAGCTGACCGGCTTGCCGTCAAGCAGGCGCGCCCCGGCCATCGACAGGTCGTCGCTGAAGACGGCCCCGCCAAAGCCGAGTTGGCCGCGCAAGATGTCGCCCAGCCATTTGCTGGAAAAACCGGCCGGCCGCGCATCCACCTTGGGGTAGATCACATGCGCCGGCATGACGCTGCTGAGCGTGGTGTTAAGCCAGCCGTAAGGGGCGGCGTCGTCAGCCAGAATCGCCTTCAGGCTGCGCTGGTCCACCGGAATGGCGGTGTGCGAATCGGCTGCCACGCTGCCATGGCCGGGAAAGTGCTTGCCGCAATTGGCCATGCCGCTTTGCAGCAGGCCGTGCATCAGGCTCTTGGCCAGCAGACTCACCACCCGCGGGTCGCGGCCAAAGGCACGGTCCCCGACCACGCTGCTGGCGCCAAAATCAAGGTCCAGCACCGGGGTGAAGCTGAAGTCGACACCGCAGGCCCGCAACTCGGATCCCAGCACAAAACCGCAAGCCGTGGCGGCGTTGGTGGCCCGCAGGGCGCCGCTGCCCGCGCCGCCTTTTTTGTCGTTCAGCCAGAGCTCGCCCAAGGCCCGCATCGGCGGCAAATGCGTGAAGCCGTCGGTCTTGAAGCGCTGCACGCGCCCACCTTCGTGATCAACACAGATCAGCAAGTCACGCCGCACTTTCTTGATGTCGCGGCACAACTGGGTCAGTTGGGCCCGGCTCTGCCAGTTGCGCGCAAACAGGATCAAGCCGCCCACCAGCGGGTGCTGCAGGCGCTGGCGGTCAATGCGGGACAGGCCGAGGCCCGCGATGTCGATGATGAGGGGGGCGTGTTGGGACATCAGAAAACTTTCAACAAATACTATATTTTTAATAGCTGCTTGCGCATATGACACGGGGGCTAGCGGCCCATTTATTATAAATTCTCAACCACACAGAAGCTGGCGGCGTAATCGGTTTCATCGGTCACGCTGATGTGGGCTGTCAAGCCCCGCGCGTCAAACCAGTCTTTCAAGGCGCCGTGCAGCACGAGGGTGGGCTTGCCGCTGGCCAGCTTGTCAACCTCGCACAAGCGCCAGGTCATGGGCATCGTCATGCCCAGGCCTATGGCCTTGCTGAAAGCCTCCTTGGCGCTGAAGCGGGTCGCGAGGTAACGCACGCCGCGCTCGGGCCAGCGGGCGCTGCGCGCTTGCCAGGTGGCAAATTCAGCGTCGCTGAGGATTTTGAGAGCAAAGCGTTCGCCGTGGCGCGCAATACTAGCGCGGATGCGGCGCACGTCGCAGACGTCAGTGCCTATGCCGTAAATCACGCACTGCCCTCTTGGATGCAGCGCAGGTAAGCCTGCACCGTGGCGCTGTAGCCCAGTTCCAGCGCGTCGGCAATCAGGGCGTGGCCAATCGAGACTTCTGCGACGCCCGGCACGGCTTTGATGAAGGCGCTGAGGTTGTCACGGTTCAGGTCGTGGCCGGCGTTGATGCCCAAACCCAGCTTGAGTGCCGCGCGTGCGGTCTCGGCAAAGCGGGCCAATTGACTGGCCTGCTGCGCTGTGGCCCAAGCGGCGGCATAAGGCTCGGTGTAGAGCTCGACCCGGTCGGCCCCAACCTCTTTAGCCCCGGCCATGGCGGCGGGGTCCGCATCCATGAACAGACTCACGCGCAAGCCCCAGGCATGGGCTTGCGCAATCAACGGTCGCAAACGATTGGCGTCGCCCGGAAAATTCCATCCATGGTCACTGGTGAACTGGCCTTGGGTGTCGGGCACAAAGGTCATCTGGTGCACCGGCAGTTTGCGCTTGACCAGCTCGTGCACCACATCCATCAGGTTGTGCGAGGGATTGCCCTCAATATTGAATTCACGATCCGGCCAACCTTGCAGCAGCGCAGCGAGGTCGGGCACATCGCTGGCGCGAATGTGGCGCTCATCGGGGCGGGGATGCACCGTGATGCCGTGGGCGCCAGCCTGCAAACACAGCGTGGCGGCGCGCGTCACGCTGGGAATGCCGAGGTAGCGCGTGTTGCGCACCAGCGCGACTTTATTCAGGTTGACGGAAAGGGCGGTCATGTTCTGGCTCACAAGGATTGCAGGTCGATCATCATTTGTCGCGTACGCAGGGTAGGCACCCCGCAATGGTAATTCAGCAGCGTGCGCAGTTGCGGCTTGAGCTGCGCCATCACCTCCGAGCAAGCGCGCAAGGTGGCGGTAAACGGCGCCGCGTCGGCCAGCGACTGCTGCAGCGCAACCCATTGCGCACCGCTCAGGCTGGCCCGATCCGCCTCATGGGTCTGGCGCAAGCCGCCCTCGGGCACCAGGCTGTAGCGGCTCTCAGCCTCAAGTGCCAGCAGCGTCATGGTTTGGGCATCCAGCAAAGGCAGCAAGCCGATCTCGCGCAGCAGCAACAGCTCAAAGGCGCGCAAGGCCGACTGCAAGGCCTCGCCATGCTCGGAGGCAATCACCTGCACCACCTGGGCATAGACGTCAAACAAACGGCTGTGCGGGTCATCGCGCGCCAGCAACGTCAACAAGAGTTCATTGAGGTACAGACCCGACATCAGCGCGTCGCCCGTCGGCATGACGTGACCGCCCTGCCACTCGGCCGCCTTCAAGGTGCGAATCTCGGCATCCCCGCCAAAGGCCAGGTGCAAGGGCTGCAAGGGCAACAGAATCGGGCGAAAGCTGGAGCTGGGCCGCTTGACGCCCTTGGCCACCAGCGCGATGCGGCCGTGGTGACGGGTGAACACCTCCAGAATCAGGCTCGACTCGCTCCAGTCGTAGCGGTGCAAGACATAGGCCGGTTCGTCAGAAATGCGTTGGGTTGCCAAAATACTTTGTTTTTAGTAGCGTCTTACGCCCTGTTGACGGGGGCTAGCGGGTGAAATGGCAGTAGAGATGCAAGAACACAGGCTTCGGTTTGAGTGGATCAGCATGACGGACAGGCTTTACGCAAACAGCTTGGCAAGGGTCGGCATCAGCAAGAACAGTCGGGTAACACGAGAGCTCAAAGGCATGAACCCAAAGTGCAGATAAAACGCCGCTGCCGCCTCGTCTTTGGCATCGACCATCACCGCCATGGCGGCGATCTCTGCGGCGGTCTGATGGGCGCGATGCAAAGCATCCATCAGCAAGAGCTGCCCCAAGGCTTTTCCTTTGCAGCTTTGATCCACTGCCAGTCGCCCCAACCCGGTCACGGGCATGACTCTTGTGCAGCTGTTCGATACGACAGAAAGCTGGCGTCACCGTCAAGTCAAACACCCGACAAGCTACGGTACTGCTGAGCCGCCTGGCGCAGGCGATCAGGGGGCTCGGGCGAGTTGAGCAAGGCCGAGACAAATCGAATCTGCTCTTCACGCGAGAGGCGGATGGTTTCATGCTCTGCAATGATGCGCGTGGCGGCTTCTTGCGCACTGGCCACAACAAACTCGCTCAGCTTGCGGCTGGTAAGCAAGGCGGCCTGCTGAAACAGCGCCTTTTGTTCGCTGCTAATGCGCGCTTCAAGGCGTGTATCAAGCGTCTTGGTGGAGGTTGTGCCGGTGGTTTGCATAGGGGCCTCTATTTCTTGGCGGGGCTGAATGCGTTTATGCCTATCCAGTACAGTCTTCGATTGTACGTAATTCATCCGTACAAATTACAGGTTTTGCAATTCCACTTGATAGTGCGCCCACCGACCGATGACACAGCATTTGTTGAGTTAATGTGCCACTCTTCTAGATCGGATTCAGACTCCCGGCAGTCAGATTACCAGACCGTCGCCCCCTCCTCATAGCCCCAGACTTCATAGCTTAAAAGTCGGCCACCTGCCTGGGTTCAAATTTACCGCCGTCGCGCCGACTTCACGCCCGGCAACTCTGCCACCACGCCCAGCACCTTGTGCAGCCGTCCGGCATCCGACACCTCGACCGTGAAGGTCATCAAGGCTGTACCTCTGATTGATTGCGTCTGCACGCCGATGACATTCATTTTTTCCTTGGTAAACACTTCGGAAATATCATGCAACAAACCCTGGCGGTCAGTGGCCTGAACCGCTACATCAACCGGATAAACGCTCGCATCGGCAGCTTGGGTTTGGCCCCACTCCACCTCGATCACGCGTTCGCCATTTTGGGTCACCATCTCGCGCAGATTGGAGCAATCGGCACGGTGCACGCTGACTCCTTTGCCACGGGTGACAAAGCCACAAATGTCATCTGGTGGCGCCGGTTTGCAGCACTTGGCTAGCTGCGTCATGAGGGAATCGACACCGACCACCAGCACGCCCCCCTTGGCCGGGTTGCTGGCGCTGCGCGGTTTTTTCAGCAGCGGCTCGTCATCGGCCCGCACCGGCTCGGGCGGGTGCAGCAGGGTCTCGATATTGCGCAGTGAAAACTCGTCCTTGCCCACCACTTCAAACAGATCGTCGGCCGAGTTAAACCCCAGCTGCGCGGCCAGATCATGCAATTTGAGCGCGGTCTTGCCCTCGCGCTGCAGCAGTTTTTCAACCGCCTCGCGGCCCTTGGCGACGGTTTCATGCAGCGCCTGCGCGTTGAACCAGGCGCGCACTTTGGAGCGGGCGCGGTGACTCACCAGATAGCCTTGTTCGGCCATCAACCAGTCGCGCGATGGTCCCCCCTCTTTGGCGACCGTCACCTCCACCGTCTGGCCATTTTTCAACGGTGTGTTCAAAGGCACCATCACGCCATCCAGGCGCACCCCGCGGCAGCGGTGCCCCAGCTCCGTGTGCACGCTGTAGGCAAAGTCCACGGCGGTGGCACCTTGAGGCAGCTCAACAATGGCGGCGTCGGGCGTCAAGACATAAATACGGTCATCCAGACCGATCTCCTGCGCTGCCGCGCCCGACAGGTCACGCTCCCACGCCAGCAACTGGCGCAGCACGGCAATCTTGGCGTCGTAGGCACCCGAGGCCGACACGCCGGCGTAGCCTTTGACCCCCGCTTCCTTGTAGGCCCAGTGCGCGGCCACCCCGTGCTCGGCATGGTCGTGCATGGCCGGGGTGCGAATCTGGATCTCGATCGGCAACCCCGCCGCATCGCGCACGACCGTGTGCAAGGACTGGTAGCCGTTGGCTTTGGGCTTGGCAATGTAGTCGTCAAATTCTTCAGTGATCGGCGTGAACTGGCTGTGCACCCAGCTCAGGGCGGCGTAACAGTCCGCGATGTCATCCACCACAATGCGCAGCGCCCGAATGTCGTAGACCTGGTCAAATGCAAGTGATTTGCCGCGCATCTTTTTGACGATGCTGTAGATGTGCTTGGGCCGCCCTTGCACCGTGGCGCTCATGCCTTGCGCCTTCAGGTCTGACGCCAATTGAAGCCGCAATTGCTCGACGTGCAATTCACGCTCGGAGCGTTTTTCGTCCAGCAGAAGCGCCACCTGGCGGTAGATGTCTGGCTCCAGAAAACGAAACGCCAGGTCTTCCATCTCCCACTTGATTTCCCGGATGCCCAGCCGGTTGGCCAGCGGCGCAAACACTTGCAGGGCCTCGCGCGCCACACCGGGCAGTGCGGCTTGGCGAGTGGCGGCAAAAAAACGCAGGGTCTGCAAGCGCGAGGCCAGCCGCAGCATCACCACGCGCAAGTCGCGCGAGAAGGCCAGCAGCATCTTGCGCACATTCTCCGTTTGGACGGCCGCGGTTTGCGCCATCGGGATGGCGGTGGCGGCACGCTCGCTGGCCAGTTGGGCCTGGCGCGCCTGGTTCTGCACCCGCACCAGCTTGGTGGTTTCTACCGCCAGCGCGGCAAAACTGTCGCCAAAAGCCTTGGCGATCACTTCGTACGGCTTGTTGAGGTGGTCGCAGGCATAGACCAGGTAGCAGGCGGCCTGCATCGCCTCGGAGCCGCCCACGGTCTTGAGAATGACAGCCACCGCGTCGGCATGGGCCAGTGTGTTTTCGCCAGTGTCCAGTGTTTCGCTGGCCAACAACGGCTCAGCAAAGGCGCGGGCACGCGCCAGCGCAAGAGCTTGTTCGGGCTGCGTCTGTGCGGTGGCGGTCAGCAACTGCGGCAACGGCGCCAAAGGAGCATCACCGGCGGGCTCGGCGGACAGGGTTTTCATCTGCAATGCACCGGTTATTCATCCAACAAGAAAGAGACAACGGTCTGCACCTGTTCGTCGGCGATGAAGGTCGGCGCGTGGCCAACGCCGGCAAACTCCACCAGCCGCGCTTTGGGGCCGCGTTGCGTCATCGCCAGCGCGGTCTCGATCGATAGCAAGTCGGACTCCAGGCCACGAACAAGCAAGGTGGCAGCGCTGATCTGGTCATACAACTGCCACAGCAAGGCTTCGCCCTGCGCCGCAGACTCGGGCGTGACCGCGCGAAACTGCTGCTCCAGCGCCGGGTCGTAATGCAGTGTGAACGCGCCCGACCCGTCGCCCAGGGGTTTCAACATCGGTTGCGACAAGGCCAGCCATTGCGCCGGCGTGTGCGGGCCAAAGCTGCTGGCAACGGCCCACAGGGCATCGGCCGCCTGCTGCACCGAGTCAAAGCGACCGGTCTGGCCCAGGTACTCGCCAATGCGTAGCAAGGCCTGCCACTCAATGGCCGGACCGACGTCATTGAGCACCAGGCGGCGCACCGGCACCGGCAGGGGCAGCTCGGACTGGCCGGCCACCACGATGCCAATCAAGCCGCCCATGCTGGTGCCCAACCAGTCCAGCGTGGTGGGCTGAAGTGCGGTCAACAGCGTCAGCATGTCGGCCGCGTAGGCAGGAATCTGGTAGCCCTGCGGATCCTTCAACCAATCGCTCTGGCCCCGACCCGCCACATCCGGGCAGACCACGCGCAGGGTGTCGCCCGCGCGCGCGCACAGAGCCTGCGCCAGCACATCAAAGTCACGCCCCTGGCGCGTCAGGCCATGCACGCAGACCACCACATGCCCGGCGCGCGGGTTACCCCATTGCCAATAGGCCATGCGGTGTCCACCGGCCGCGTCAGGGCACAGGACGTAATTCAAAGAAGGCTCGGTCATGATGGGAACAAGGGTTTGATAAAGTCGGAGCAAAGCGCACGGGGCCACTGATTGGCGCAACCCGGTGAGCCCTCACAATAGCCCCATCCTAATCCAACCACAGCTCCCCCAACCCTCCACGGAGAAACATCATGCTCAAAGGTAAAACAGCGCTTGTCACCGGGTCCACCAGCGGCATTGGCCTGGGCATCGCCAAAGCCCTGGCTGCCCAGGGCGCCAACATCGTGCTCAACGGTTTTGGCGACATCGAAGGTCCCAGGGCCGAAGTGGCTGCGCTGGGCGTTCAAGTGGCCTACCACGGTGCCGACATGAGCAAACCCGCCGAGATTGAAGATATGCTGAAGTTCGCTGCGGCGCAGTTTGGCCGGGTGGATATCCTGGTCAACAACGCCGGTATCCAGCATGTGGCGCGGATCGAAAACTTCCCGGTGGAGCGCTGGGACGCCATCATCGCCATCAACCTGAGCAGCGCCTTTCATGCCACCCGGCTGGCCCTGCCGGCGATGCAAAAGGCCAATTGGGGCCGCATCATCAACGTCGCCTCGGTGCACGGCCTGGTGGCCTCGGCTGAAAAATCCGCTTACGTCACGGCCAAGCACGGCGTGGTCGGCCTGACCAAAGTCACCGCGCTGGAAAACGCCACTACCGGCGTCACCTGCAACGCCATTTGCCCCGGCTGGGTGCTGACCCCGCTGGTGCAAAAACAGGTTGATGCCCGAGCTGCTGCGGGCGGCATAAGCAATGCCGAGGCGACCAAACAGCTGCTCGGTGAAAAAGAACCATCGCTGCAGTTCACCACGCCCGACGAGCTGGGAGCGCTGGCCGTGTTCTTCTGCTCACCGGCGGGCAACAATGTGCGCGGCGTGGCGTGGAATATGGACGGCGGCTGGACGGCTCAATAAGCTACATTAAAAATAGCATACTCCCCTTATAAGACGGGGGCTAGCGGCCAATTTAGCATAAAATACAGTCGCCATCTCAAGCGGCGACTGGCAGCTCGGCCAGCGGCCAGCGCGGCCTGACGTCAAAGGCATAGACCTCACTGGCGGCTTGCTGGCCGGACTGCAGGCGCATCGCAGCTGCCATGGCAATCATGGCGCCGTTGTCGGTACACAGATGCAGTTCGGGGTAATGCACCCGCACCCCGCGCTGGGCGCATGCCGCATTGAGCTGCGCGCGCAAGCAGCGGTTGGCGCCGACACCGCCAGCCACCACCAAGCGTTTCAGCTCGGTTTGACTCAAAGCCGTCAGCGACTTCTTCACCAGCACTTCCACAATGGCGGCCTGGGTTGACGCCGCCAGGTCGGCCAGTACCTGCCTCGGCAAGGCCTCGACCCGACCGTCTTGCGCCGCAGCGAGCTTTTTGGCCTGCACCATCACCGCCGTTTTCAAACCGGCAAATGAAAAATCAAGCGTGCCGCTTTTCAGCAAGGGGCGCGGCAACTTGAACGCCGTCGGATCACCCTGCTCGGCCAGTTGTGACAGCGCTGGCCCGCCCGGATAATTCAACCCCAGCAGCTTGGCTGACTTGTCAAACGCCTCACCCGCGGCATCATCGATGGTCTCACCCAGCAGCGTGTAGCGCCCGACCCCATCGACCCGCATCAGCTGCGTGTGGCCGCCCGACACCAGCAGCGCCACAAACGGAAACTCGGGCGGGTCAGCGCTCAAAAATGGCGACAACAAATGGCCTTCCAGGTGATGCACGCCCAGCACCGGTTTGCCCAAAGCCGCGCCCAGCGCGCACGCCACCCCGGCGCCCACCAGCAAGGCCCCGGCCAGACCCGGACCCCGGGTGAAGGCCACCACGTCGACGTCCAGCAGGGTGCGCCCGGATGCCGCCAGCACCTGCTCGGTCAGCGGCAGCACGCGGCGAATATGGTCACGGCTGGCCAGCTCGGGCACCACACCACCGTAGGCCTGGTGCATCTCGATCTGGCTGTACAGGGCATCGGCCAGAAGGACCGGCAAGGCATCGCCCTGCATCTGCACCAGTGCCACGCCGGTTTCGTCACAAGAGGACTCGATTCCCAATACACAGTAGTCTTTTGCCATAGCGGGCGAGTTTAGGGGATGGGCATGAGCGGCTGACCGCCTCCACCGCGGGCCGTCAGGCCCAGTCCTGCCAAATAGGCCCGCATGCTTGCTTCGGTCACGTCCACCAGCGCAAACGCCTGCGGTGCCAGCAACCAGGTATGGATGAGGCCCACCACCAACGCATGCAAACCCTGCGCTGCCGCCAAGGCTGAGATCGGCAATCCCACGGCCCGACGTGAGCTTGCGTCCTGCAGACTCAGCGACATCCGTTGCACCACCTCGGTTTGAGTCTGCAACTGGCGCTCCTTAACCGCCAGCAATTCATCAACGTACTCCACCTTCAGCGTGGCCACCTCAAAAACGCGGCGGGTGCGCTCGTCCGAGGCAATTTTTTGCATCGCGTCCAGAATGGCATGCTGCAGGGCTTCAAGCGGATCGCGCCCGCCATCTGCGCCAATGCACTGCAAAGTGGTCTCCATGGGCAAGGTGATGCGCGCCATCATGGCGTTGAACAAATCCGCCTTGTTCTTGAAATGCCAGTAAATCGCGCCACGGCTCACCCCCGCGGCTTGGGCAATATCTTGCAAGGACGTGCGCGACACGCCTTGTTCGAAAAACACCCGCTCAGCCGCATCGAGCAATTGCTCGTGCGTGGCGAAAGCTACTTCTTTGGTGCAACGAGCCATGGTGAGCAACTTTTTAAATCGATGAAAAACCCTGATTGTATTTTATACATTCATGTCTGTATGTATAATTCTCAAAAGCAAATGTTATGTCAATATCGCGCCATCACCACGCTTTGCAGCCTCCTTTTTCGGAAATACACCATGCTTGAAACGTCCGCCCGCTTATCGACCCTCGCATCCAAATCATTGTTGTTGACCAGCCTCGCCTTGGCTGCCTTATTGGTCGCCTGCGGCCAAGGCAGCGCACCGCCCGCCGGCCCTGCTGGGGCGGGCGGCATGCCAGCGGCTGAGGTCGGCGTGATCACAGTCAAGCCGGGGGATGTGGGTCTGGTTACCGAGCTGCCCGGGCGCATGGAAGCCTCGCGCGTGGCGCAGGTGCGGGCGCGCGCTGCGGGCCTTGTGCAAAAGCGCTTGTTTGTGGAAGGCAGCACGGTGCGCGCCGGTCAAGCGCTGTTTCAGATTGATGCCAGCCCGTATCAAGCCACACTGGCCAGTGCCCAGGCCTCTGTCGCCAAGGCTGAAGCCAACCTGATGCAAGCCAGCGCGCAGGCGGAGCGCTTCAAACCACTGATCGAAGCCAAAGCCATCAGTCAGCAGGAATTTGTCAACGCACAAGCGGCGCAAAAACTGGCTGCGGCGGATGTGGCCGTGGCGCATGCTGCCGTGCAAACCGCCCGTATCAACCTCGGCTACGCTGCAATCACCGCGCCGATTAGCGGGCGCATTGGCCGCGCACTGGTCACAGAAGGTGCCTTGGTCGGCCAGGGTGAAGCCACCCCCATGGCCGTGATCCAGCAGACCGACCCGATGTACATCAACTTCACCCAATCCGCCTCTGAAGTGATGCAACTGCGCCGCGCATTGGAAGGCGGCCAGCTCAAACGCGCCGGCACCCAGGCCGCCAGCGTGCGCGTGGTACTGGAAGACGGCACCGAATACGCCCGGGCCGGCAAGTTGCTTTTTTCTGACCTGACGGTCGATGCCAGCAGCGGCCAGATCACGCTGCGCGCAGAAGTGCCCAACCCGGGCGGCACGCTGCTGCCCGGTCTGTTTGTGCGTGTGCGCATTGAACAAGCCCAGGCCAGCAACGCCATCACCCTGCCGCAGCAAGCGGTGACGCGTTCGCCGCAGGGAGATTCAGTGATGGTGGTGGGCGCCGACGGCAAGGTCGCACCGCGCCCGGTGAAGATAGGCGCTCAGCAAAATGGCCAATGGGTGATTCTGGACGGGCTCAAAGCCGGTGAGCAGGTGATGGTGGACGGCTTTCAGAAGCTGCGTGGTGATGCTCCCGTGAAGCCCGTGCCGTGGCAAGCACTGGGCAGCGCGCCCGCCATGGCGGCCAGCGCACCCGCAGCCGCCGGGGCAGCATCAGCGCCGGTAGCGCCAGCCCCGGCCAGCGCCACATCAAGCGCCGCGCGCTAAGGAGCCGCTCCCATGGCCAAGTTTTTTATAGATCGGCCCATCTTTGCGTGGGTCATTGCGTTATTCATCATCGTGATGGGCTCGGTCGCCATCACCCAACTGCCCATTGCCCAGTACCCGCCGGTGGCGCCGCCCTCGATCGTGATCTCGGCCAGCTACCCCGGCGCGTCGGCCCAGACGCTGGAAGACAGCGTGCTGTCCATCATCGAGCAGGAGATGAACGGCTCGCCCGGCCTGCTTTACGTGGAATCGGTCGCGCAAGCCAGCGGCAGCGGCAGCATCACATTGAGTTTTCAGCCCGGGACCAACCCGGACTTGGCCCAGGTAGATGTACAAAACCGCTTGAGCCGAGCCTCGCCGCGTCTGCCCTCTGCGGTGACGCAACAAGGCGTGCGGGTGGACAAGGCGCGCAGCAACTTTTTACTGTTTGCCATCCTCTCGTCCGATGACCCGGCGCTGGACCCGGTC
The DNA here is from genome assembly GCA_025359085.1 of Gammaproteobacteria bacterium. Classification (GTDB taxonomy): domain Bacteria; phylum Pseudomonadota; class Gammaproteobacteria; order Burkholderiales; family Burkholderiaceae_C; genus Rhodoferax. The sequence goes on along the minus strand of JANYHL010000033.1, from coordinate 40,006 downwards.
GCTTTGGGCGACTACGCTTCGCGCAGCATATTGCCTGAATTGCAGCGCATCAACGGTGTCGGTCAGGCACAGCTGTTTGGCACCGAACGCGCCATGCGCATCTGGATCGACCCGGCCAAGCTGCAGGGCTACCAACTGTCGGCCACCGACGTCACCGCCGCCATTCGGGCCCAAAACGCCCAGGTGTCCGCCGGTGAAATTGGCAGCCTGCCCAATGTGGCCGGCCAAGGCATTGCCGCCACCGTGGTGGTGAGCGGCCAGCTCAGCAGCGTGGCCCAATTTGGCAAGGTGGTGCTGCGCGCCAACACTGATGGATCGAGCGTGCGCCTGAAAGACGTTGCGCGCATTGAGCTCGGCGCCCAAACCTATGCCACGTCGGCGCGGCTCAATGGCAAACCCTCCACCGGCATCGGCGTGCAACTTTCGCCCAGCGGTAACGCGCTTGCCACGGCCAAAGCCATTCGCGTACGCTTGACGGAGCTTGAAAAATTCTTTCCCAAGGGCGTGACCTGGGCCATTCCCTACGACAGCTCGCGCTTCATTGAAACCTCGCTGCGCCAGGTGGCCGAGACTTTGCTGGAAGCCATTGCCCTGGTCTTTCTGGTGATGTTTTTGTTTTTACAAGACTGGCGCTACACACTCATCCCCACGCTGGTGGTGCCGGTGGCACTGCTGGGCACCTTTGCCAGCTTGCTGGCAATGGGTTTTTCCATCAACGTGCTGACCATGTTTGCCATGGTGCTGGTGATTGGCATTGTGGTGGACGACGCGATTGTGGTGGTGGAAAACGTCGAGCGCATCATGAGCGAAGAAGGTCTGTCACCGCTGCTGGCCACGCGCAAGGCGATGGGCCAGGTCTCCGGGGCCATCATCGGCGTGACGGTCGTGCTGATCTCGGTGTTTGTGCCCTTGGCCTTCTTTAGTGGCTCCATTGGCAACATTTACCGCCAGTTTGCGGCGGTGATGGGCGTGTCGATTGCGTTTTCGGCATTTCTAGCGCTCTCCTTGACCCCGGCTTTGTGCGCCACGCTGCTGAAACCTGTCGAGGCCGGTCATCACCACGCCAAAACGGGATTTTTTGGCTGGTTCAACCGGGGTTTTACCAAAACCGCCAAGGGCTATGAACAGGGCGTGGCCCGGATACTGCCTCACGCTGCGCGTTACTTGGTGATTTACCTGGCCATCCTGGCCGGCGCCGTGCTGATGTACCAGCGCCTGCCGACCTCTTTTTTACCCAACGAAGACCAGGGCACCATGCTGGTGAACGTGCAACTGCCGCCCGGTGCCACGCAAGCACGCACGCTGGCCGTCATGCAGCAAGTGGAAGGCTTCGTGCTCAAGCAACCCGAGGTGCAAGGCATGGTCAGCGTGCTGGGCTTCAGCTTCTCGGGCCAGGGGCAAAACGCGGCACTGGCCTTCGTCACGCTCAAAGACTGGTCCGAACGCAAGGGGGCTGGCAGCTCGGCGCAAGCCTTGGCGGGGCGTGCGTTTGGCGCTTTGTCTGGCATTCGCGATGCGTTCATCTTTCCGCTGAGCCCGCCGCCCATTCCTGAGCTGGGATCGTCCTCGGGCTTTAGTTTCAGGCTGCAAGACCGCGCCGGCCTGGGCCACGCGGCGCTGCTGGGCGCGCGCAACCAGTTGCTGGGATTGGCATCAAAAAGCAAAGTCCTCACCCAGGTGCGCCCGGACGGACTGGAAGATGCGCCGCAATTGCAGCTGGACATTGACCGCGACAAAGCCAGCGCGCTGGGCGTGAGCTTTGACGCCATCAACAGCCTGATTTCAACTGCGCTGGGCTCGGCGTATGCCAACGACTTTCCCAACGCGGGCCGACTGCAGCGGGTGATGGTGCAAGCCGACGCACCGGCGCGCATGCAGCCTGATGATTTGCTCAAACTCAATGTGCAGGGCAACAAGGGCCAAATGGTGCCGCTGTCCTCCTTTGCCAGCACACGCTGGGTCACCGGGGCGATGCAAACCGTGCGCTACAACGGCTACCCGGCGATGCGCATCGGGGGCAGTGCCGCTCCCGGCTACAGCACCGGTGCCGCGCTGGCAGAGATGGAGCAACTGGCGAGCCAATTGCCAGCCGGCTTTGGCTTTGAGTGGACCGGCACCTCGCGTGAAGAAAAACTTGCCGGCTCGCAGGCGATGATCCTGTACGGCTTTGCCATTTTGTCGGTATTTTTATGTCTGGCCGCTCTCTATGAAAGCTGGACCATTCCGCTGGCCGTCGTTCTGGTGGTGCCGCTCGGTGTGCTGGGCGTGATTGTGGCGACGCTGCTGCGCGTTTATGCCAACGACGTCTACTTTCAAGTCGGCCTGATCACCATCATTGGTCTGTCGGCGAAAAACGCGATTCTGATCATCGAATTTGCCAAAGGCCTGCAGGCCCAGGGCAAGAGCGTGATTGCCTCGGCCCTGGAGGCCGCCCACCTGCGTTTTCGTCCGATTCTGATGACCTCCATGGCCTTCACGCTGGGCGTGTTGCCGCTGGCCCTGGCCTCGGGTGCCGGTTCGGCCAGCCAGCGCGCCATCGGCACCGGCGTGATCGGCGGCATCCTGACCGGCACTTCGCTGGCGGTGGTGTTTGTACCGATCTTTTTTGTGGTGGTGCGTACCCTGTTCAAAGACAATGCGCGCCAGCAACAAGCCCATGCCGAACAAGCCGCGCACCTGGGAGTGCATTCCAATGAATAAAACCTTGCTTTCAAAGCCCATCAAGATGTTGTCTTTTCCTCGCTCGCTAGCGGCACTGGCCACAGCCACCGTGCTGGCGGGCTGCTCGATGATCCCGGTCTACGAGCGCCCGGTCGCGCCCGTGGCGGCGCAGTGGCCCGGCCCCACAAACCCGACGAGCAACGAGACCGGAACGCCGGCCGCCGAGCTGGCGTGGCAAGACTTCGTCGGCGACGCCCGCTTGCGCGAGCTGATCCGCCTGGCGCTGTTGAACAACCGCGACCTGCGCGTGGCGGTGCTTAATATGGAACAGGTGCGTGCGACCTACCAGATCCGCCGCGCTGATCAGTTCCCTACTTTGAATCTGGGGGCCACGGGCCTGCGTCAGCCCGCTAGCAACGGCAGCGGGACCATCAGCAACGTCTATACCGCAGGCCTCGCGATGGCATCGTGGGAAATCGACTTTTTTGGTCGCGTCGCCAGTTTGAAAGAGTCGGCTCTGGCGCAATTCCTGGCTTCGGATGAGGCGCGCAAGGCGGCGCAGACCAGCCTGATCGCTGCCGTGGCCAGCACCTGGCTGAGTTTGCAGACCAACGACGAGCTGCTGGCCCTGACACAGCGCACGCTGGCCACACGCGACGACTCATTGCGCTTGACAAAACTGCGCCTGGACAACGGGGCCGCTTCGGCGCTGGATTTCCGCCAGGCCGAATCGCTGACGGCGCAAGCGCGCGCTACCCAGGCCCAGCAGCGGCGCCTGCGCGCGCTCGACGTGAACGCGCTCACCCTGCTGATCGGGCAGCCGCTGCCTGACGCACTGATCGCCCCGGCGGTCGACGCCGCGGCAGCGGTATTCCGCGACGTACCAGCGGGCCTGCCGTCCGATCTGCTGACACGCCGCCCGGACATCCGCCAGGCCGAGCAACAACTGATCGCAGCCAATGCCAACATCGGGGCGGCGCGCGCGGCGTTTTTTCCACGCATCTCGCTGACCGCCAGCGCCGGCACCGCCAGCAGTGAGTTGTCGGGCCTGTTCAAGAGCGGCGGCTGGGGCTGGACGCTGGCGCCGCAGGCGCTGTTGCCGATCTTTGACGCCGGGCGCAACCGGGCCAATCTGAACTCCAGCAACGTGGGCCGCGACATCGCCGTGGCGCAGTACGAAAAAGCGATCCAGAGCGCCTTCCGCGAAGTGGCCGACGCCCTGGCCGGGCGCGCCACGCTTGACGAGCAGATGCAGGCCCAGCAAGTGCAGCTTGACGCCGAAGCCGACCGCTTTCGTCTGGCCGACCTGCGTTACCGCAATGGCATTGCCAGTTACCTGGACTTACTGGACGCGCAACGCTCGCTCTTTGCCATCCAGCAGGGCGTGGCGCAAACCAAGCTCGCGTATTTGCAAAACCAGGTTACCTTGTACAAGACACTGGGCGGCGGTGCATCCGACCGGGATGACGTAAAAAAAGCGGCGCTGCCAAAGAAGGAAGTTAAACCATGAACCGTCGTCTACTGGCACGCCTGCTAGCCACGCTGCTGCTGGGCACCTCCAGCCTGCTGGCCCTACCGGCGCGCGCGGCGGATGAAGCCGCCGACGCCTTGATCAAACGTCTGTTCACCGAGGTGCTGGACAAAATCCGGGCCGACAAAGCCATCCAGGGCGGGGACACCTCCCGGATCGCTGCGCTGGTAGATGCCAAGATCATGCCCAACGTCAATTTTCAACGCATGACGGCCTCTGCCGTGGGTCCGGCCTGGCGGCAGGCGACGCCGGAACAGCAAAAACGTTTGCAGGAGGAGTTCAAGATTTTGCTGCTGCGCACCTATGCTGGCGCGTTGACCCAGGTCAGCGACCAGACCATTACCGTCAAGCCCCAGCGTGTGACCCCGAACGACAAAGAAGTCGTGGTTCGCACCGAGGTCACGGGTCGGGGCGACCCCGTTCAGTTGGACTACCGGCTGGAAAAAACCTCAGGCGAGGGGGTTGGCTGGAAAATTTACAACCTGAACGTGATGGGCGTGTGGCTGGTGGAAACCTATCGCAGCCAGTTTGCCCAGGAAATCAATGGCAAAGGAATTGATGGCCTGATTGCCAGCCTGACTAATCGCAACCGGGCCAACGCCAGAAGATGATGACTGGAAATTGATCAAGGACAGGGCGCGGTCGTGAACAAGAGGGCCAACTGCTGGCAGTGCTAGGTTGACACCGCAACTGCACCACGGCTTGACTCTGTTGCTGGCGCTCCTGCTGACTGCCTGCTCCAGCGTGCGTCCATGGCAAAACCTGTCTTTGCCGCCCAACAGGCGCTGGTGCAAACTCGCCTGGCCTACCTGCAAAACCAGTTTGCGCTGTACAAGACACTGGGGGGTGGGGCCGTGGCGCGAGCATCTGCAGCCCAGTCAGCCCAATGACTCAGTCGTTCGCGCCGCTTGCTTCGCGCGAGTTTCTACTATTAATTAAGTAGCTGCTTGCGCACAGCTGGCGGGGGCTACAGGCTGGATTCTTATAAATTTCTAGCAGAGTGTTCAGAGCTGGCGGGGCCTGTTGCCACAATGAAAGTGAGTGTGGCCAGCTAATTTGATGGACTGAATTTCACGGTTGATGATGGACGCCATCAACAAGGAATGCCAACAACCCGCAGCACTTCCGCAACAGGTTGGACCGACAAAATCAATGGCTGATGCGACGGCCAACTCTAATTCGCCAATGCAGCGGGAGCTGGGTATGCGCGACCGGCAGGTTCCTGGAACATCAATTAAATACGCAACTAACGTACAATTAGCCCGTGAAAGCCACCTTTGTTGAGCTACCACCTTTTGAGCGCACTCGCAAAGATTACCTGGACGATGAAGCCTACAGGCTGTTGCAGCTTGAGCTGATGGAGAACCCATCAGCGGGGGATGTCATGGAAGGCACAGGTGGTTTGCGCAAACTGCGTCAAGCGGATCCGCGTCGTGGCAAAGGCAAGCGCGGTGGGCTGCGGGTAATTTATTACTGATGGTCAGGCGGTGACCAGTTTTGGCTTTTTACGGTCTACGACAAAGATCAGGTTGATGATTTGACACCGGCACAGCGAAAAGTCCTCAAGCAGCTTTTGAAAAACGAGTTGAAAAACCGACACCCACAAGACGGAGAACATGATGACCAATAAGCGCGATATTTTTGCTGAACTCACTGAGGGTTTTGATGCCCTGAAATCCGAACGTGCGGGCAAGCTCACGCTGCGTACGTTCAAGGCTGAAAGCAAACCAGCGCCGGTGCTCCGGCCACAAGACGTGCTCCAGGTGCGTGAACAGTTGCGCTTGTCGCGCCCGGTGTTTGCGCACTATCTGCGCACCAACCCACGAACGCTCGAAAACTGGGAGCAAGGCCGTGCCAAACCCAATGCCCAGGCATCATTACTGATTCGTATGGTGGCGCAGTTCCCGGACATGGTGCAGCGACTGGCAGCGATTTAAAAACCGGGGTGCCATGATTTGAACTGAGCACAAAGGGTGGAAGCTACTTCGGCTTTGCAGCGTTAAGAGTCGTTCGCCACGGTCAGCTTCCGGGTAAGCCGATTGCTTGAGTTGATGTGCCGGTTAGTTACGGTCATGCTCAGACTAGCCAGTGCCGCTATTCAGTGTGCGAAATATGGTTTTCAGATAGGCCCTCAGCGATGCGGGATTCGCAATCAATGACACAAGGCTCTTGTTAAGCAAGTTCCTAACACTCCCCGGAAATATCAACCCTACTGTCATATCAACCAACTTTGTTCATGCCGTCCCCCTTTTGACATTTCGGAGTCGAATGTTGATGGTGGCTGGTCACGCTTGTAGGCATCCCTCGGCCACAGACCCGCGATTTGCGGGCCCGTCAATCTGAAAGGAGAACACACATGGCTTACGGCATCGTTCATTACTTCCCGGGTGGTAACCAGGCGCAGTACGAGGCGTCCATCGCAGCGGTGCATCCCGGCAGAGACATTCCACCAAAGGGGCAAATTTTCCACGCGGCTGGCCAATCTGAGGGTGGCTGGACCATCATGGTCGTTCACGACTCCAAGGAGAGTTGGGAGAAGTTTCGCGATGAGATTCTGATGCCCCGAATGCGGCAGGGTATCGTTGGTGGCTTTCCCACCCCACCGGAAGAGAAGACCTTTGAAGTCCACCACCTTTTGCACTAGCAGATGGCTCAGTGCCCCTCGCCTGCCGGTCGGCTAGGCCAATATGCAACCCAAAGGAGATCCCGTGATTACCAACCGAGCTTCCCTGACAAACATCCATGAGATTGCCTCAGGCATCTACCGCATCAACACGCCAGTCGCCATTCCCAATGGTCCCGCTTTCAATTTCAACCAGTATCTGATCGCGGACGACGAACCACTGGTGTTCCACACTGGCCCCCGCAAATTGTTTCCGCTCGTGGCAGAGGCTATCGGAAAGATCCTGCCAGTCAACAGCCTTCGTTACATCGCGTTCTCGCACTACGAGGCGGACGAATGCGGCTCCCTCAATGAGTTCCTCGCGGCCTCACCCAACGCGGTTCCGGTCTGCAGCCAAGTCGCGGCAATGGTATCCGTGGACGACGTCGCTGACCGTCCTGCTAAATCCCTCGGAGACACGGAAACGCTGAGTCTTGGAAAGCACACGCTGCGTTGGTACGACACGCCTCACTTGCCTCACGGCTGGGAAGCCGGATTGATGATGGACTTGCAGACACGCACTCTGTTCTGCGGAGACCTCTTCACTCAGGGTGGAGGGGGCGAGACGCCCATTACCGAGTCCGACATATTGGCGCCCAGCGAGGCGTTTCGGAGTCAAATAGATTATTTTTCGCATGGTCCCAACACTGAATTGCTACTTGAACGATTGGCTGGGGATCAGCCGGAAGTTCTTGCTTGTATGCACGGAAGCGCCTATCGAGGCAATGGCGCGGCTGCGCTCCGCGCCTTGGCAAAATCGCTAAGAAGTTCTCTCCACTGAAGCCCGTGAGGGGCAAGTCGGGCCGAGGCAATTGGTCGGGTGCGCGTGCTGCATCCATGCAGGTCGTTGCTATATTGCCGCCCACAATATGTAGCCAGCAAGGACCGGTATCGGGCAAGCAGTTTCAATTGTTGTACAGCCGCTTCGTGTCTTCAAGAGTCGCTCAAAAGTGCAGGTCCTCGCCCGGTCTCGGCGTTTCCAGAATCATTTTAGTAGCTGCTCACGCATATGCAACGCGGGCTAGCGGCCTAATTCTTATAAATTCTTGGCAGCCCGCGCCAACTCGCTGATGCGCGCCCAGTCGCCCTGGGCCAGCGCGTCGGCGGGCACCAGCCACGAGCCGCCGACACACAGCACATTGGGCAGCGCCAGCAAATCGGGGGCATTCTGTAGCGTCACGCCGCCGGTCGGACAAAACCTCACGTCAAAGAACGGGCCGCTCCAGGCTTTGAGCATGGCCGCGCCGCCCGCTTGCATCGCCGGAAAGAACTTGAGTTCAGTGAACCCCGCCTCCAGCGCCTGCATGATTTCACTGCCGGTCGCCACGCCCGGCAACAGCGCCAAACCGACGTCGCGGCAAGCCTGCCCGAGCGCCGGGGTAAAGCCCGGGCTGACCGCAAAACGGGCACCGGCCATGGCCGCCGCCTGGGCATCAGAACGGGTGCGCACCGTGCCGGCGCCAACCACGGCCTCGGGCACGCCCCGGGCAATGGCCTCGATGCAAGCCAACGCTTGCGGCGTGCGCAGCGTCACCTCCAGCATGCGCAGGCCGCCCGCCACCAGGGCGCGCGCCATGGGCACGGCGTGGGCCAGGTCGTTCAACACAATCACAGGGATCACCGACGCGTCCTGCATCACTTGCAGTGCGGTCAATTGGGGGTGCGTATTCATTTCATCTCCAGAAAAATAAGGTTAAAGCGCAATAGCACATTGAATAAAAACCCGTTCGGGCTTTTGAAAAATTTGGGTTAAAGCCAGCTGCAGGCGCCCTGCTCTGCCGCGAGCGAATTGCGCCGCATGTTGGCAAACAGCTCGCGGCCCATGCCCAGGCCGTTGGCCTCAAACAGCGCCTGGGGCATCGGCTGGGTCGCACGAGCCTGCCATTGCGCGTCAGCCACCAGCACTTGCAGCGTGCCCGCAGGGGCATCGAGTCGGATGATGTCGCCGTCGCGCACCTTGGCCAGCGCGCCCCCGGCGGCCGCTTCGGGCGAGACATGAATCGCGGCCGGCACTTTGCCCGAGGCGCCACTCATGCGGCCATCGGTTACCAAGGCCACCCTGAACCCCTTGCCCTGCAACACCGCCAGCGGTGGCGTGAGCTTGTGCAGCTCGGGCATGCCGTTGGCCTGCGGGCCTTGCCAGCGCACCACGCAAATCAGGTCACGGTTGAGCTCATCCGCCGCAAACGCCTGGTGCAAGGCCTCTTGCGAATCAAACACCCGGCACGGTGCCTCGATCACATGACGATCATCCGGCACCGCCGAAGTCTTGATCACACTGCGCCCCAGATTGCCTTGCAGCAGCTTGAGCCCGCCGTGCGGGCTGAAGGGCGCACTGGCTGGCCGCACGATGGCGTCGTCCTGGCTGGCACCGGCGTCCACCCAGCGCAAGTCGCCCGCGGCATTGGCGTACGGGATGCCGGTGTATTCACGCAAGCCCCCGGCGCGCACGGTCAGCACGTCGGCGTGCATCAAGCCAGCGTCCAGCAGTTCGCGGATCACAAAACCGGGGCCCCCCGCCGCCTGAAACTGGTTCACGTCGGCGGCCCCGTTGGGGTAGACGCGGCTCAACAAGGGCACCACGTCGGACAAGGCCGAAAAATCATCCCAGTCAATCACCATGCCCGCCGCACGGGCCACAGCCACCCAATGAATCAGGTGGTTGGTCGAGCCGCCGGTGGCCAGCAGCGCGACCATGGCATTCACAATGCAACGCTCATCCACCACCTCGCCAATCGGTGCAAAGCGTCGGGATTTGGTGATCCCCAGCACGGTGCGCAGCGCCTCCCGCGTGAGCTCTTGGCGCACCGCAGCGCCGGGGTTGATAAAGGCGGTACCCGGCACATGCAGACCCATGGCTTCCAACAACATCTGGTTGCTGTTGGCAGTGCCATAAAACGTGCAGGTACCCGGGCCGTGGTAGGCCGCGGACTCGGCTTGCAGCAACTCGGCGCGCCCGACCAACCCCTGCGCGGCGAGCTCACGTACCTTGGCTTTTTCACCATTCGATAAACCCGAGGTCATCGGACCGGCCGGCACAAACACGGTCGGCAAATGGCCAAACTGCAAGGCCCCGATCAACAAACCCGGCACGATCTTGTCGCAGACACCCAGCATCAGGGCGCCATCAAACACGTCGTGGCTCAGCGCGACGGCGGTCGCCATGGCGATCACGTCGCGCGAAAACAGACTGAGCTCCATACCCGGCGTGCCCTGCGTGACGCCGTCGCACATGGCGGGCACACCACCCACCACCTGCGCGGTCGCACCCAGTTTGCGCGCTTCCTGCTTGATGAGATCGGGATAGGGCTGCAACGGCGCGTGGGCTGACAACATGTCGTTGTAGGCCGTGACGATGCCGATGTTGGGCGCGCGCTCGGTCACCACGCGCAATTTGTCATTCGCGGGCATCGCGGCAAAGGCGTGCGCCACGTTGGCGCAACCCATGCGCTCAGGCCCGGGCTTGCGGTTGGCGGCCAAGGTCAGGCGATCCAGGTAGGCGCGGCGCGTGGGCTGGCTGCGTTGGCGAATACGCTGCGTGACGGCTTCGACGGTTGGGTGGAGTTTCATGATTTTGTAAAATGTTGGTAACTTAATTACATACTGGATGTTACTCGGTCTGCGCAGAAGACCCCGGCAATAAAACCATACAGTCAACCTACCTATACTCACTCAACTATGACCTCCATCGCCGACCTCCGCAAAAGCTACGAACGTGCCGAACTCAACGAAGAGGCTTCCCATGCCAATCCCCTCGTTCAATTTGAGCATTGGCTGAAAGAAGCCATTTCTGCTGAAGTCCCCGAACCCAACGCCATGACCCTGGCCACGGTGGCCAGCAACCTGCGCCCGAGCACCCGCGTAGTGCTGATTAAGGGCTATGACACCCGCGGTATCACCTGGTTCACCAATTTTGAGAGCCGCAAGGGCCAGGAGCTGGCGGGCAACCCCTATGCCGCCCTGCAGTTCCACTGGGTGGAGCTGGAGCGGGTGGTGCGTATCGAGGGGCTGGTGGAGAAGGTCAGCGACGAAGAAAGTGATGCCTACTTTCACAGCCGGCCGCTGGATTCCCGCATTGGCGCCTGGGCCAGCCCGCAAAGCCAGGTCATCTCGGGGCGGGGCGTGCTGTTGGCCAACGCGGCCAAATACGGGGCAAAATTTCTACTCAATCCGCCGCGCCCGCCGCACTGGGGGGGCTACCGGCTGCAACCCGACCATTGGCAATTCTGGCAAGGCCGCAAGAGCCGCCTGCATGACCGACTGCGCTATACGCTAAATAGGGTGGGCCCAGACGTGGAGCCGCCCTGGCTGCGTGAGCGGCTGGCCCCCTGACGGCCAAAAGGGCCCGCGCAATGCCTGGTTGACGGCCCTCGGCGCGGGGCCATCACGCCCGCTCCACCAGCGGGATGCCGATCATCACCGTGTTACTGAAAGTGGCCGCCAGTGCCAGCAGCGCCGGTGTAAGCACCATGAACACCAGGTTTGACAAGTCTTTTATGGCTGTAGCCCTTATCCAACCTGCCCTGCCCGCTATAAATCCTATAGCAACAAGCAACACCACCGGCAGCAGGGAGTGCAGGACAGGATTGTTCACATCAAATTACGCTGGCGTGAAGAAACACCCCAACTCCGCCACCGGAACCGGGCGCCCAAAGAAATAGCCCTGAAAATTGAAGCAACCTTCTCGTTCCAGAAAATCACGTTGTGCCAGCGTCTCCACGCCCTCGGCGATCACCATCATGCCCAGGCCACGCCCCATCGCCACGATGGCGCTGATCAGTGCCGCGTCCTTCGTGTTGCTCAAGGCGTCATTCACAAACGACTGGTCAATCTTGATCTGGTCCAGGGGTAGCCGTTTGAGGTAAGACAAAGATGAATAACCGGTACCAAAATCATCCAGTGAAAAACCGACGCCATAAACATTGAGTGCTTCCATCTTGACGATGATGCCTTCAATATTCTTGACCAGCAGACTCTCGGTCAGCTCCAGCTTGAGGCGCGATGCTGGCGCGCCAGTGTGCTGCAGCGTGGCCAGCACATCGGACACGAAGCTGTCCCGATGGAACTGCACGGCGCTGACGTTCACGGAAATCGTCAAATGCGCGGTGTCGGGCTGCGTGCTCCAAAGCCGAAGCTGGTGGCAAGCCGCTTCCATGACCCATTGGCCCAAGGGAAGGATCAAGCCGGTGTCTTCGGTCAGGGGAATGAAGTGCGCTGGCGACACCATGCCGCGCCGCGGATGCTGCCAGCGCACCAGCGCCTCAACCCCCGTCAGATGGCCCTGCCGGTTCACCTGCGGCTGGTAATACAGCAGAAACTGCTTTTCCTGCAGGCCTAGGCGTATATCCGACTCCAACTCGGCGCGCGCGCTGATGGCCGCCTGCACCTCAGGGTCAAAAAAGCGCAGCGTGTTGCGCCCGGCATCCTTGGCCTGGTACAGCGCCAGGTCGGCACGTTTGAGTATCTCTTCGACCGTGTCATGACTGGCGTTGAACAGGGCCACACCCACACTGGCACTGCCGTGGTGCGTGAAGTGGCCAAACGAATAGGATTGATGCAAGGCCTCCAGAATTTTCTGCGCCACGACCTCGGCCTGCGTTGCGGCCTCGGTCTGTTTGTCGCTCAAATCCTGCAGCATCACGACAAAATCATCACCCCCCAGCCGCGCCACCGTGTCGCCTTCCCGCACGCAATAGTTCAGGCGCTGGGCAACTTGCTTCAGCAGCGCATCCCCCTGTTCATGGCCTTGGGTGTCATTTAACAATTTGAAATTATCGATATCGATGAATAGCAAGGCCCCATTGCGTTGGCTGCGTATGCCGGCCGCCAGCACCTGTTGCAAGCGGTCGGTCAGCAAACGTCGATTGGGTAGCCCGGTGAGTGAATCATAAAAAGCCAGATGTTCAATTTCAGCCTCGGCCGCCTTGCGCTGGGTGATGTCTTCCTTGATCGCCAGATAATGGATCGGACTACCATGGTCGTCAAAGATGGGTGCAATCACGGCCTGCTCCCAGAACAGTGAGCCGTCCTTGCGCCGGTTATGAAACTCACCGTGCCAGATTTCGCCCGCCAGCAACATGGCCCACATCGCGCGGTAGTCCTCCACTGACTTTTCATGCGACGACAAGATGTGGGGGTTTTGCCCGATGACCTCGGCGCGCCGGTAACCACTGACCTGCTCGAACATCGGGTTGACGTATTCAATCAGCCCCTGCGGGTCACTGATGACGATGGACACCGGCGATTGTTCAACCGCTGCCGACAAGGTAATCAGGGATTCTTCTACCTGTTTGTGCTCCGTGATATCCGACATAAAGCCGTGCCACAGCACCGAGCCATCATCAAGTTTTTGCGGGGCCGCCTTGGTTGACAGCCAGCGCACCGTGCCGTCCTCGCGCTTCACCCGGTATTCATCAACCCAAGGCGTCAGCGTCTGGGCCGAGACCTCGATCGATGCGGCCACGCCCGCCTCATCGTCAGGGTGTATCAAAGCGAAAAGCGGTGCCGCATCCTGCGCAATAACTTCGGGGCTGAGTTGGAAGATCGGGTGCAAGCCAGCGCTGGCAAAGGGGAAGCAGGCCGTGCCGTTGGGGCGACGCAGGTATTGAAACACCATGCCGGGCGCGTGATCGGTGAGGTTTGTCAATTGCGCCAGAGCTTGCTGTTGCGCTGCGGAATGGCGCCGCCTGATGACCACATACCAGCACAGCAGCAGCACCAGCGCAAGCAACAGCGCACTCAGGATGGAGGCTTCGCGCAGCCGCTGCAGGCGGGTTTGCACTTGTTCAGCCAACACCGCCGTGTGCTCCAGACCAACCAGCACCAGTACTGGATAAGAAGGCAGTTTTTTGAAGTGATAAAGGCGCTCGATACCGTCGGTGACGGCACGGTAGGTCAGCGTGCCGCTTTCAGTGCCTTGGGCAATGCGTGCAAATATCGGGCTCGCTGCGGCATTGCCCGAAAATGTTTCGGCGTCGGCGGTCTTGCGGACAAACAAGGACCCGGTCAAACCATACAGGGCTGCGACACCCTGCTGGCCAAGCTGAAGTTCGCCGTAAAAGCGGGTGAAATAAGTCGGATCGAGCGCCACCACCACGACACCGGCAAACTTTCCGTCATTGCCCACGAGGCGACGCGAAAATTCAATCGACCAGCGGCCATAAGCGAGGTCAAACTCGGGTTTTGAGATATAAAGCGTGTCGCTGGTCGCCGCCTGCAAGGCTTTGAAGTAGTCCCGGTCCGACACATTCATGCGATCGCTCAGCGGCAGGCTGCTCATCTCAATAATGCCCGAGGCATCAACAATGCTGACCTGAAGAATGGTTCTCGCATCGAAAACGCCATCGGTACGCATCATTTTGAGGTCAAGATGACCGGGGTACTCCTGGTATTCCGAACGAACCAGGTGCAAGGTCTGTTCGACGCTGTAAAAAATGTGCTCGGCATGCTCCTGGCTGACCCGCGCCAGATTGACGATCTGGTTTTCTGCACCGGCCATGGCTTTGCTGTGGTCATCATGGATCAGGCTAAAAGTATGCAACCAGAACGCCGCAAACACCAATGCGGCCAGCACCCAGATGGGCCCCAGGTGATCGATTCGGGCCAGTGCGCCGATGCGGAGACGAATAAATGACATGGCTTTCAGTAGCAAAGCGTGAAGTCCGGTTGTTGGTGGGGCGCACCCGATCTCGGGCTGCTGGGCACAATAGATCAGGTGCCGAAGGAGAGCGGCTTATTTCATTTCAGAACGGTTGAGTATCTTGTATCCGGCAATCTGGAGCCCTGATTCAGATCAAGTATCGACGCACTAATTCAACAGTCAATGTGGCAAGATCACAACCCAAGCTCAGGGCCCGGCGCCATCGACGCTGCTGTCGCACAGTCGGCACACACACCGCGCACCGCCAGATCCAGGCTCAGGCCCTGGTAGCCCAGCGCCTGCAAGGCCAGCAGGGCGTTTTGCGCGGCCACCTCCAGATCAAACGCATTGCCCTGCAAGGCGCCGGCCAATGGGCTGTCGCGATGACAACTTTGGCATTCAAAGTGCGGCATGGCTTGCACGCTCGCGGGCATGGCCTGGTAGCGGCGCACCCGGTTGGCATCGACCCGGCACAGTAGCAAGCTGACCTGGGTAAGGCGGTCAATCAGCCGGTACAGCGTGACGCGGTCCAGCGTGCCGCCCTCGCCTGCACCGGGTCCATCTGCGGCACTGCTTTCCTGCAACGCCGCCTGCAGCTGGGCATGGGTGTAACTGGTGTCGGGGTGCGCCAGCAGCCAGCCCAGCACCAGCCGCGCCGCGCCGGTGCGGCGCAGGCCGTGGGCTGACAGCAAAGCGTCGATCGGGTCAGGCGGATTCAAACGAGCAACAGCAGGCATGGTGGGCAGGTCAACGCTTTTGAAAGGCAGGTCATTATTGCAATTGAGTTGCGTTAAACTGTATCGCAATTCAGTTGCATTATCGTTGCAATCACTATTTTTTGAGCGCCCCCAAGATGGCACACCCGACACACGACCACCCGCACACCCCTGCACCGCACCACTTGGCGCAACGACCTACCCGGAGGCGCAGCGTGTTGGCCTGGCCGGCCTGGTTGCGCGTGCTTGCGGTGTTGCCGCTGCTACTGGCTTTGTGGCTGGCGGTGTGGTGGGCCAATGCCGGGGTGGGAGCTGTGCCGTGGTAACGGTCGACAACCTGACGGTCAGCTACCGCCAACACCCAGCCCTGCACCACATCAGCGGGCAGTTTGCGCCAGGCACAATTACTGCCGTGATTGGCCCCAACGGCTCGGGCAAGAGCACACTGCTCAAGAGCATCATGGGCTTGATCAAGCCCGAAGGTGGGCGCGTCTTGCTGGGCACCACGCACGAACGCTTGGCCTACCTGCCGCAAATGACCGACATTGACCGCAGCTTTCCCATGCCCGTGCACGACTGCGTGCTGCTCGGCTGCTGGAGCACCGTGGGCGCCTGGGGTGGCGTCAGCGCCGAACTCATGGCCCGCGCCGATGCAGCAATTCGCACCGTGGGGCTCGAAGGGTTTGAACGGCGCCCGGTGGGCTTGCTCTCCAGCGGACAGTTTCAGCGCGTGCTGTTTGCCCGCCTGCTGATGCAAGACGCTGACCTGCTTTTGCTCGACGAGCCGTTCAACGCCATGGACTCGCGCACCACAGCCGCGCTGCTGGCGCTGATCCACCAATGGCACACGCAAGGCCGCACCGTGATTGCGGTGCTGCATGACGACGCCCAGGTGCGCGCGCACTTTGGGCAGACGGTGCTGCTGGCGCGTGAGCTGGTGGCCTGGGGCGACACCGCGCAGGTGCTGACCGAACCCAATTTGCAGCGCGCCCGCGCCCTGGCCGAGGCCTGGGACGACAACGCCGACATTTGCCGCACCGATGAGGCCAGCGCATGATGACCCTGTGGGATGGGTTGATTGGCCCGTTTGCGGAATTCGCCTTCATGCGCCGCGCGCTGGTGGCCACCCTGGCGCTGGCCATCAGCGCGGCACCGCTGGGCGTGTTTTTGACGCTGCGGCGCATGAGCCTGCTGGGCGATGCGCTGAGCCATGCGGTGCTGCCCGGCGTGGCGGTAGGTTTCATGCTGTTTGGCTTGTCGCTGCCCGCGATGGCGCTGGGCGGTGTGCTGGCGGGTCTGCTGGTGGCCGCGATTGCCGGCCTCGTCAGCCGCGCCACCAGCCTGAAGGAAGATGCCAGCCTGGCTGCCCTCTACCTGGTGGCACTGGCCCTGGGTGTGACACTGATTTCACGCCAGGGTAGCCAACTTGACCTGCTGCACATACTGTTTGGCAGCGCGCTGGGCGTCGATGCGCAAGGGCTGCTGCTGGTGGCCAGCGTGGCCAGCGTGAGCGTGATCGCTCTGGCCGCGCTGTACCGGGGGCTGGTGCTGGAAACCTTTGACCCGGTGTTTTTGGCCGCATCGGCCGGGCGCGGCTGGGGCCGCCGTGGCTGGATCTGGCAACAGAGCTTTTTGATGCTGGTGGTGATCAACCTGGTGGCGGGATTTCAAACGCTGGGCACGTTGATGGCAGTGGGCTTGATGATGCTGCCCGCGGTGTCAGCCCGGTTGTGGCATGACTCTTTAATCGCGCAATTGCTCAACGCCAGCGCACAAGCTGCGTTGGCCGGCGTGGCCGGACTGCTGCTGTCCTACCACCTCGACACACCCAGCGGCCCCACCATCATCGGCTGCGCCGGGGTGTTGTACGGCGTGTCCTTATTGGTATCGCCCGGCGGCTGGTTGCCCACCGTGCTCAAGCGCCCGCACCGGGTGGGCTAGCTTCACACGCAAGACAACTCATGAAACGCAACACCCTCAAATTTTTAGCCCTGTCCGTACTCAGCGTCATGGGGCTCATGCCCGTGCGTGTCATGGCCACCGAGCCAATCTCGGTGGTAGCCTCCTTCAGCATCCTGGGCGATCTGGTTCAAGTGGTGGGTGGCGAGCGCGTCAAGGTCACCACGCTGGTCGGGCCGAATGCCGATGCGCACACCTTTGAGCCCAAACCAGCACACGCCAAAGCGATTCTGCAATCTCGCCTTTTTGTCATCAACGGGCTCAACTTTGAACCCTGGGCGAAAAAACTGGCCCAATCAGCCAGCTACCAGGGTCAAACCCTCGTTGCTTCTCAAGGCATCAAAGTACGCCGCCTGCCCCTTGAAAGAAGCCGCACCCTGGCCGAGACTGACCCCCATGGCTGGCAAGACCCCAGCAACGTGGTGATCTACATTAAAAATATAGCCCAATCACTCGCCAGCCTTGACCCAGCGGGCGCTGTTCACTATCAAAAAAATAGTGAGGTCTACATTCAGGAACTGCAAGCGCTGGACCAGTTCACCAACAAACAGATCGCGCCTTTGAGCGTCAAACAACGCCAGGTCATCACCTCGCATGATGCGTTTGCTTATTTTGCAGCGCGCTACCAGATCAGATTCTGGGCGCCGCAAGGCATCAATGCCGACATCGAGCCCAGTGCCAAAGAAGTGGCGCAACTGATCCGCCAAATCAAACGCGACCAGATCAAGGCCGTTTTTCTGGAAAACATGAGCAACCCCAAATTGCTGGCGCAAATCGCGCAGGACACCGGCGTCACGCTGGGCGCCAAACTGTATGTGGATGCCTTGTCCGGCCCGAACGAGCCCGGCTCAACTTACCTGAAGATGATGCGCCACAACGTGGCCCAGTTGGTGGCCGGCATGCAGCGCAATTGACGAAGCCACCTCTGGCACGCCATCACGGAACCGGCAGCAACGCCGGTCGCCGGTAGGCGCCAGGGGTGCTGCCGGTCCAGGCCCGAAAGGCACGATGAAATGCGGGCGTGTTGTCGAATCCGGCCAGCGCGGCAATCTGGTCAATGGATTCATCCGTCTTGACCAAGCGCTCGATCGCCAGGTCGCGGCGTATCTCATCCTTGATCTTCTGAAAAGTGCCGCCTTCCAGGGCCAGCCCTCTTGACAGGGAGCGGCCCGACATGAACAGGGCAGCGGCCACCGCGTCCAACGATTGATCGGCACCGGAGTGAGCCAAGAGGTGGTCCCGCACGCGGGTACGGGTCGGGCCATGATCGAAAGCCACAAAGATCCAGTCATCGGGCGCTCGTTTGACGAACTTGAGCAGTTCGACTTTGGTTCGATGAAAGCCTTGCCGCAACACTTGCTCGGTAAAACTGACCGACGTGCAGCTTTGGTCAAAGCTCACCGGTCCGGGAAACAGTTGGGCGTACTCCATAAAGTGCGCGGGACGCGCAAAGCCGAAACCCACCGTCTCCATCGGCAGCTCCCGCCCCACCAGCCAGGAAGCGACGCCGTGGATGAGTTTGATCATCAGCTCATGCCCGAAGATCGTGGGCGCGGTCACGCTGCTCAATGGCCGCAGCGCAATGGTCACCAGCTGGTTGTGGCGTGACAACTGCAGCGCGTAGTCGTCGAGCAACAGATTCCAGAAGCGAGTGAAGCGGTACATGGCAACCAGCACCGAGGGCGCATCGAGCAGGCTCAACCCCAGGTACTTGAGCGTACCGGCTCGGATCGGTCGCGACCAAAGCCCGAGCATCTCGTCGCCGATGCTCAAAGCGATGATCTGGTAAAGCCGCACGAACTGTTCGCGCGTCACGCGGGCGCCGCGTTGCTTCAGGAGCCGGGGCGCAATCCCGGCCTGACGAAGCAGGTCATCAATCGTGTCAGGCGCCAGCAGGCGCGTGGCGCCCATCAGCAGATTCTGAACAAATGACATTGCGATGGTGGGTCTCGGAGTGCGCATGATGAGGTTGCCGTCGCGATCGTCTTTGAGGTTTTGACAGAATTGGCGCAATGTGCAATAAAACAGGCGCAAGCTGCAATTGCGATGGCTTGGAATCATCAGTACTATACATAAAAAACGCGGCCACCCCTTGCCGCCCCACTGGCGCAAATGGCAAGTCCAGTGAGCAAGGACCAGCAGCCAACTTCATCAAAGGAAGGCACTTGCCATGAACACCTCCGAATGGATCACCCGCAGCATGTTCAAACTGCTGCCGGCCGCAGGTTCAATGCCAAAAATGGTTTTAGCCCCCGTGGAATCTACACAGCCCGCTATCTATAAAGAAGCAAGCAGTGAGCTAGTGCCGGGGGGAATGAGGCCCAAGTCGACCGCTGTAGCGGGGAACCCGGCGCCCGCACAGGCCAGCACCAGCGCGCGGTCCACTTGCCGTGCCCTGCCTGAACGTCTGGCCGGCACCCTGCGCCACAAGGACGAAGCACTGTCACCGCGTTTGCTGCGTCGCACCCTGACTGAACTGCAGGCCATACTCGACAGCCAGGTCAGCGAGGTCGAGGGGGGTCGGCGCGCCAGCCAGTTCGCGCTCTGGTACGGTGCAGCTTTGCCGGCACAGCGACGCGACTGCTGGCTGCTGATGAGCGAGCAGTTTGCGCCCAACCCCGACCTCGTCGAGGCCGCGCGCGGACACTACGAAGCGGCCCAAAACACGCCCGATGCCGGGCAAGCCGAGATTGGCTTGCGCCGGGCGCTGGTTTCGCCGCGCAGCCGACTGTTGCAGCGCTTTGCCGCGTTCCCCGCGGGCATGCAATTTTTGCTGGACCTGCGATCCGAATTGCTGCCGCACCTGAAAGCCGAAAAGCGTCTGCTGGCGCTGGACGGCGAGATGGAACACCTGTTCTCCGGTTGGTTTGACGTGGCATTTCTGGAGTTGCGCCGCATCAGTTGGGACTCGCCTGCCTCGCTGATCGAAAAATTGATCAAATACGAAGCAGTGCATGACATTCGTGACTGGAATGACGTTAAGAACCGGCTTGATTCGGACCGCCGCTGTTATGGGTTTTTCCATCCACAATTGCCCAATCAACCCTTGATCTTTGTCGAGGTCGCGCTGCTTGAGAAACTGCCTTGCGCCATTTCACCCTTGCTCGACGAAGCGGCGGCAGCGGCCGACCTGCGCAAGGCCACGACCGCCATTTTTTACTCCATCAGCAACACCCAGACCGGCTTGCGCGGCGTGAGTTTTGGGGACTCCTTGATCAAGCGCGTGGTGGAGACCCTCAAAACCGAGTTCCCGCGCCTGCAGATTTTTGCCACGCTGTCGCCGATGCCGGGTTTTCGCAGCTGGCTGGGCAAGAACATCAGCGCCATGCTGGCTCGACTCGACAGCAAGACCCGGGCCGCGCTTGGCAGCGCCGTGGGCGCTGAGCCCGTGACAGCAGCGCAACTGCTGGCGGCCGCCGAGCAGGCGCCGACGCTCGACGCCAAATCGCCGGTACGCCACTTCCTGTTGCAGTGCGCGGCCCACTACCTGGGCCGCGAGCTCGAAAATGGCAAACCCCTGGACCCGGTAGCACGCTTCCATCTGGGCAATGGCGCCCGGATCGAGCGGCTGAACTGGGGCGGCGATCTATCAAGCAAAGGCTTCAAACAGTCCTACGGCATGATGGTCAATTACCTGTATGACCTGAAGCGGCTGGACAAGTACCGGGCGCAGTTTGCCAAAAGCACAATCGCGGTCTCCAGTGAGATTGAAGGCTTGAGATTTTGAAGCTAGGCTCGGGTCATTTGTCAAAATAAAGCATGAACAAATTCGCATTTGTATTTCCTGGACAAGGCACCCACTATGTCGGCATGGGGATGGCGTTGGCCGACCGCTACGCCCAGGCCGCGGCCGTCTTTGAGCAGGCTAACGAGGTCATGGGCATGGACATCCGCCAACTCTGTCGCGCCGGACCGGAGTCTGAACTGCTCAAAACAGAAAACGCCCAGCCCACCATCCACACCACGTCGCTTGCCCTCTTGAAAGTGGTCGAAAGCTATGGCTTTGCCGCCCAGGTGACGGCCGGATTCAGTTTGGGCGAGTACGCGGCCCTGGTCTATGCCGGGGTCTTGCGCTTTGAAGACAGCGTCAAGCTGGTGCAGCAGCGCGGCATGTTCATGCAAAACGCCGTGCCCCAGGGCCTGGGCAAGATGTGCTGGATCACCGGACTGGACCGGCCCCTGGTGCAACAAATCGTGACCGATGCAAGCGCTCTGGGCTTGATCGAATGCTCCAACTTCAACTGCCCCCGGCAAATCATCGTGGCCGGCTACTCGGCGGCGGTGGAACGAGCCGCCGAACTCGCTACCTTGCGCGGGGCGACGGCAACCACTTTCCTCAACGTCAGCGGCCCGTTCCACACCAGCTTGCTGCAAGGCGCGGGCCAGCAGTTGTATGAATTGCTGCAGACCCTCCCGATGGGGCGTTTGCGCAAAAAAGTGGTCAGCAACGTCACCGCGCAGTACTTGAACGACAACGACGACATCCGTCAATTGCTCAAAGAACATGTTTACAAACCGGTGCGCTGGGAGGACAGCGTCAACACCATGCTCGACGACGGCGTTGACACCTTTGTCGAGATTGGCCCCAAACATTCGTTGACGAGCTACAACCAGATGACCGCGCTGCAGCGGGGCATCCAAGTCCGCTGCCTGAATGTCGAGAATATTGAAACTCTGGAGACGTTCCTGCGGGTGATGGAAAAAACGGCTTAGCTATTAGAGTCGCTCCCCTTAGAGCGGCATCGATTCTGGGCGCGCGCAGGGCATACTGCAAAGATTAGCGCAAGCACCCCCCAGGAAATAAAAATGACTATTTGCCCCATTGCAATCGCCATCGGATGCAAGAAATGCCCGATCTTCAAAATTTGCCCGGTTAAAACCGTGATCGGTGACGTCCCCAAGGCGTCCGGAGTCAAACCCGCCGCCAAGTCCGTGGCCAAACCAGCCGCAAAATCAGCCGCCAAGTCAGCGCCAGCGCGCAAAAAAGCCAAAAAATAATCTGTTCTTGCTCGACCTGTGGGTGGTTTGGCAGGTCGGCCCGCGCCCCAGGCACCGATAATCGCTGCCCATGAATCCACTGCTCACTCTTTTGCAACCCTACCCGTTTGAGCGGCTGCGGCAACTTCTCTCTGGCATCACCCCCAATCCCGCCCTGCGGCCGATCAGCCTCGGGCTGGGTGAACCCAAACACGCCACCCCCGCCTTCATCCAACAAGCGATGATCGCGGCCATTGGGCGCACGCCCAGTGGCCTGGCCAGCTACCCCGCCACGCAGGGCGAGCCCGCGCTGCGCGACGCCTTTGCCCACTGGCTGCACCAGCGCTACGCGATCCAAGTTGACCCGGCGACGCAAATGCTGCCGGTGAACGGCTCGCGCGAGGCGCTGTTTGCGCTAACCCAAGCCGTGGTCAACCCCGGCGCCAGCCAGCCCGGTGGTAAAAAACCGTTGGTGGTTTGCCCCAACCCGTTTTACCAAATCTACGAAGGCGCCACGCTGCTGGCCGGTGCCGAGCCCTACTACGTGGCCAGCGATCCGGCGCGCAACTTTGCCCCTGACTGGGCCAGCGTGCCGGCCACCGTGTGGGCGCGCACCCAGTTGCTGATCGTCTGCTCACCGGGCAACCCGACCGGTGCGGTGATGTCTTTGTCCGAGTGGCAAATGCTGTTCGAGCTAAGCGACCAGCATGGTTTTGTCATCGGCTCCGACGAGTGCTACAGCGAGATCTATTTCCGCGACGACGCCCAGGGCGGACCGCCGCTGGGCGGCCTGCAGGCCGCAGCGCAACTCGGCCGCTTGGACTTCAAAAATCTGATTTCACTCACCAGCCTGTCCAAGCGCAGCAATGTGCCCGGCATGCGAAGTGGTTTTGTGGCGGGCGACGCCGCCATCATCCAGCCGTTTTTGCTATACCGCACTTACCACGGCTGCGCCATGAGCCCGGTGGTGCAAGCCGCCAGCACGGCGGCCTGGCGCGATGAGCATCATGTGGTGGAAAACCGCGCGCTGTACCGCAGCAAATTTGCCCAGGTCACTCCCTTGCTGGCCGAGGTGCTGGAGGTGGCACTGCCTGACGCCGGCTTTTATTTATGGGCCAAAGTGAAGGGCAAGGACACCGACTTTGCCCGCGACTTGTTCGCTCTTTACAATGTGACGGTTTTACCCGGGTCCTATGTGGCGCGTGACTTCCACGGCAGCAACCCCGGGGCCGGGCGAATTCGCATGGCGCTGGTGGCTGAAACCGCCGAATGTGTGGAAGCCGCCCTGCGCATCGCGCAATTTATCAAGTCCAGAACCTGAAACCGAAGCGGTTTCGTCTCCCGAGAAGAACATTCATGACGCAACAATTGCAATCCATCATCGACGCCGCCTGGGAAGACCGTGCCAGCTTGTCCAGCAGCGCGGCCCCCAAAGAAGTGCTTGATGCGGTCGAACACGTCATCTCCGACCTCAACGCCGGGCGCTTGCGCGTCGCCACCCGCGCGAGCGTGGGCCAATGGACCACCCACCAGTGGATCAAAAAAGCCGTGCTGCTGAGCTTTCGCCTCACCGACAACCAACTCATGAAGGCCGGGGACCTGGGCTTTTATGACAAGGTTCCGACCAAATTTGCCCACCTCGATGAAGAAGCCATGAAAGCGTCGGGCGTGCGCGTGGTGCCGCCGGCGGTTGCGCGGCGCGGCAGTTTTGTCGGCAAGGGCGTGATCCTGATGCCGTCCTACGTCAATATTGGCGCGTATGTCGATGAAGGCACGATGGTCGACACCTGGGCCACCGTGGGCTCCTGCGCCCAGATCGGCAAGCACGTCCACCTGAGCGGGGGCGTCGGTATTGGCGGCGTGTTGGAGCCGATGCAGGCGGGCCCCACCATCATCGAGGACAACTGCTTCATCGGTGCCCGCTCCGAGGTGGTTGAAGGCGTGATTGTGGAAGAAAACTCGGTCATCTCGATGGGGGTTTACCTCGGGCAAAGCACCCCCATTTACGACCGCGCTTCTGATACCGTGAGCTATGGCCGCATCCCCAGTGGTTCCGTCGTCATCAGCGGCAGCCTGCCCAAGAACGGGGGCAAATACAGCCTCTATGCCGCGATCATCGTGAAGCGGGTGGACGCACAGACACGGTCCAAAACCAGCTTGAACGACTTGCTGCGCGACTGATTTTTCTCTCTCCACGCACGCCTACCGACCAGGGTTTCAGCATGGCAACCAATGCACCAACCGCACCCAATGCTACGCCAGGCACCTCTGGCACCATGGAGCGAATTCTTCGCCTGATGGGCGAGAAAAAGGCCTCAGACGTCTATTTGTCGGCCCACTCACCGGCCCTGATCCGCATCAACGGCCAGTGCGTGCCGATCAACAGCCAGCAGCTGCCGCCCGACGCACCGCGCAATTTGCTGGCAGAGATACTGCCACCCAATCGCCTTGAAGAGCTTGATGAGTTGAATGAACTCAATATGGGCTGGTCGCTGCCGGGCGTGGGCCGCTTTCGCATCAGCGCGATGCGCCAGCGCGGCTCGATCGCGGCGGTGATCCGCTACATCTCGGTTGACATTCCGCCGCTCGACTCCTTGGGCGTGCCAATGATTCTGAGTCAGTTGATCATGGAAAAACGCGGCCTGCTGCTGATGGTGGGCGCCACGGGGGCGGGTAAAAGCACCACCATGGCCGCCATCATTGACCACCGCAACACCAACGCCACCGGCCACATTCTCACGATTGAAGACCCGCTGGAGTATCTGTTTCACAACAAGCGCTCGGTGGTCAACCAGCGCGAGGTCGGCATCGACACCCAATCGACCCAGATCGCCCTGAAGAACGCCCTGCGCCAGGCGCCTGATGTGATCATGATTGGCGAAATCCGCGACCGCGAAACCATGTCGGCGGCGATTGCCTACGCCCAGACCGGGCATTTGTGCCTGGCCACACTGCACGCCAACAACAGCGCCCAGGCGTTGAACCGGATTCTGAGTTTTTACCCGGTCGAGGTCCGAGAAACCATGCTCGCCGATCTGTCGGCATCGCTCAAGGCGATCGTGTCGCAACGTCTGCTGCGCACCACCGCCGGTGGACGCATCCCGGCCGTGGAAATCATGCTCAACACCACTCTGGTGGCTGAAATGATTGAAAAAGGCGATTTCTCCGGCGTCAAGGAAGCCATGGAAAAGTCGATGGCCGAAGGCGGCCAGACCTTTGAGCAAGACATCGCACGCCTGATCATGGAAGGCGTGGTGGACCGCAAAGAAGGCCTGATCAACTCGGACTCGCCTACCAATTTGATGTGGCGCCTGCAAAACAACTTCAACGCCCAGACCCCAGCGTCCGAAGCCGCCGAAGACCCGGATGATCAACCCTCCTTCACCGAAATAACGCTCGACGTGACGCACGCGTTCTAAACCCCAACGCTAAAGCTGATGCCCAAAACTCTGCACCTGGCCGAACAACTGATCGCCCGCCCCTCGCTCACGCCCGATGATGCCGGCTGCCAGCAAATCATCGCGGCGCGGCTCGCCCCGCTGGGCTTCTGTTGTGAAACCATCAGCAGCGGTCCGGCCGATGCGCGCGTCACAAATTTATGGGCAAAACGACCCGCAGCCCCCGACCCGTCTACGCAAGCAGCTACTAAATTAATTGTATTTGCCGGTCACACCGACGTCGTGCCGAGCGGCCCGGCGCAGCAATGGCGCTGCCAACCCTTCACGCCGACCCAGCTGGAGGGCAAGCTGTATGGTCGCGGGGCGGCCGACATGAAGACCTCGCTGGCCGCGTTCATCGTGGCGGTCGAAGAATTTTTGGCGGCGCAGCCTGACACCGCCTTGAGCGTGGGCTTTCTGCTCACCAGCGACGAAGAAGGCCCGGCGCTGGACGGCACGGTCAAAGTCTGTGAAGCGCTGCAGGCGCGCGGCGAACGCATCGATTACTGCATCGTCGGTGAGCCCACGTCGCTGGAGCGCACCGGCGACATGATCAAGAACGGTCGCCGCGGCACCTTGAGCGCCCGCCTGACGGTGAAAGGCGTGCAAGGCCATATCGCCTACCCGCACCTGGCCAAAAACCCGATCCATCTGCTCGCCCCGGCGTTGGCCGAGTTGGTCGGCATCGAATGGGATCACGGCAACGCGTTCTTCCAGCCCACCACCTGGCAAATCAGCAACATCCACAGCGGCACCGGCGCCAGCAATGTGATTCCGGGTGCCGTGGTGATTGACTTTAACTTCCGCTTTTCCACCGAATCCACACCCGAGTCGCTGCAGACCCGGCTGGCCGCCGTGCTGGAGCGCCACGAGCTGGACTACGATCTGGCGTGGACGCTCGGCGGCACGCCGTTCCTGACCGAGCCCGGCACGCTGGTGGACGCGGTGGTTGACGCCATCAAACAAGAAACCGGCCTGACCACCGTCCTGTCCACCACCGGCGGCACCAGCGACGGCCGCTTTATCGCCAAAATTTGCCCGCAGGTGATTGAGTTCGGCCCGCCCAATGCCAGCATCCACAAGATCGACGAACACATCAACATCGCTGACATCGAGCCGCTGAAAAACATTTACCGGCGCGTGCTGGAGAACCTGAGTGCGGGGCCAGCAGCATGACGGTGCTGGAACTGATTGAAGCGGCGGCGGCCCAGCTCACCGAAGCCGGTGTGGCCTTTGGCCACGGCACGGACAACGCATTTGACGAAGCCGCCTGGCTGGTGCTGTGGCAGCTCGGCCTGCCGCTCGACACACCACTTGATGGCGCGACGGACGAGCCAGAATTTATAGCCAATCGGCCGGTAGCCCCCGTGGAACAAGCGCAGGTAGCTACACTTTTGGAAGCACGCATCATATCCCGCCAGCCTGCCGCCTACCTGACGCAGGAGGCCTGGCTGATGGGCGTGCCGTTCTATGTGGATGAGCGCGCCATCGTGCCCCGCTCTTTCATCGCCGAGTTGCTGGTGGACGGGGCCCTGGACTACTGGCTCAGCGACGCCACGCACGCGGTGCTTGACCTCTGTACCGGCAACGGCAGTCTGGCGGTGCTGGCGGCCCTGGCTTACCCGGACGTGACGGTGGATGCCGCTGACCTCTCGGCGGATGCGCTGGCGGTGGCCCGCATCAACGTCGACAAGCACGGCTTGGGCGGGCGCATCACCCTGGTCGAGTCAGACGGTTTTGCCCGCCTGCCGGGCCGCTACGACCTGATTGTGTGCAACCCGCCTTACGTCAATGCCCAGAGCATGGCCGAGCTGCCCTCTGAATTTCACACCGAACCGGCTCTGGCGCTCGACGGCAACCGCGCGGGCGGCCAGGACGGCATGGACTTCATCCGCACGCTCATGCGTGAGGCGGCGCAGCACATGAACGAGCACGCTGTGCTGGTGCTGGAGATTGGCAACGAGCGCCAGCACTTTGAAGCGGCCTTCCCCAAGCTGGAAGCGATCTGGCTGGAAACCAGCGCCGGTGAAGACCAGGTGCTGCTGCTGACACGCGAATCACTTTTGACGCATTGGCCTGCACCGAAGCCAAACGGGCTGGGCGGGTGACTCCGTTCGTGTCCTCCGCCCGTTCCGGGCTTCTCCTTGACCTCACTGCGCCACTCACCCAACCCGTCTGGCTTCTTGAATAGTGGAAACCCGTATTGGATTTCTTCACACGCACCCGCACCCTCCGCGCAGCAGGAGTACGGATTGCTGCGAAGCGTAGGTAAAGGTGGAGGCCGAAGGCCGGGGGACACGGAGCTTCGCAGCAATTCGTGCTCCAGCCCACCACCACTTGCCACAACGAATTTTTAAGAAAATAGCAACTGCCAACCATGATCACTCTAAAAAACGTTACCCTGCGCCGCGGCGCCAAAGTGCTGCTTGACGGCGCCTCCGTCACCCTCAACCCCGGCGAAAAAGTCGGCCTGGTCGGACGCAATGGCGCGGGCAAGTCCTCGCTGTTTGCGCTGCTCAACGGCACGCTGCACGAAGACGGCGGCGAATACTTCCTTCCCAGCCAATGGCGCATGGGCCAGGTCGCGCAGGACATGCCGGAGACCGAGCAAAGCGCCACCGACTATGTGGTCGATGGCGACACCACGCTCTTAGCGGCGCAACAGGAAGTCACGGCTTCGGAGGCCACCGACGATTACGACCGCATGGCACACGCCTACATGGCGCTGCAGGATGCGGGTTCGCACGACGCCCCGGCGCGCGCGCAGGCGCTGATCCTGGGCCTGGGCTTCAAGACCACCGAGCTCACCAACCCGGTCAACAGCTTCTCCGGCGGCTGGCGCATGCGCCTGCAACTGGCGCGCGCGCTGATGTGCCCGAGTGACCTGCTGCTGCTGGACGAACCGACCAACCACCTGGATCTGGACGCCCTGGTCTGGCTGGAGGCCTGGCTCAAAAAGTACGAAGGCACGATGATCGTGATCAGCCACGACCGCGAGTTTCTGGACGCCGTGACCAACGTCACGCTGCACATCGACGCGGCCAAATTAATGCGCTACGGCGGCAACTACAGCAAGTTCGAGGACATGCGGGCCGAGCAGATGAACCTGCAACAAAACGCGTTTGCCAAGCAGCAGGACAAGATTGCCCACCTGAAGAAGTTTATTGACCGCTTCAAGGCCAAGGCCAGCAAGGCGAAACAGGCGCAAAGCCGGGTCAAGGCGCTGGACCGCATGGAGAAAATTGCACCCCTGTTGAGTGAGGCTGACTTCACCTTTGAATTCAAGGAGCCCGCCAACCTGCCCAACCCGATGCTGTCGATGACAGGGGTGAGTTTTGGCTACCCGCCGCCCGACGATGCACCGGCAGGCACGCCACCGACCGTGATCGTCAAGAACGTCAGCCGCTCGGTGCTGGCCGGTCAGCGCATCGGTATTCTGGGTGCCAACGGCCAGGGCAAATCAACGGTGGTGAAAACCATCGCGCGCGAGCTGCAGGCCTTGGAGGGCGAAATCACCGAAGGCAAGGGCCTCAATATCGGCTATTTTGCGCAGCAGGAGCTCGACGTGCTGCGCCCGGCTGATACGCCGCTGGAACACATGATCCGCATGGTCAAGGACATGACGGCGCTGGGCAAGATTGCCTGCCAGGCCACGCGCGAGCAGGACCTGCGCAGTTTTCTGGGCACCTTCAACTTTGGCGGCGACATGGTCAAGCAGTCCGTGGGCAGCATGAGCGGCGGCGAAAAAGCGCGCCTGGTGCTGTGCATGATCGTCTGGCAGCGCCCCAATCTCCTGCTGCTCGATGAGCCGACCAACCACCTTGATCTGGCCACGCGCGAAGCCCTCTCGATGGCGCTCAACGAGTTTGAAGGCACGGTGATGCTGGTCAGCCACGACCGGGCGCTGTTGCGCGCCGTCTGCGACGAGTTCTGGATGGTTTCGCGCGGCGGCGTTGAGCCCTTTGACGGGGATCTGGACGACTACCAACGCTATTTGCTCGACGAAGCCAAACGCCAGCGCGAAGCGATCAAAGAGGCCAGCAGCGCCGCCGCCAAGGCCGAGCGCAAAGCACTGGCCGACGCAGCGGCTAGACCGAAGGTCAAGGTGGCGTCGAGCGGTCTCAAGCGCCAGCTCGAACAGTGTGAGGCGCGCATGGCGGTGCTCAACGGCGAAGGTGCTTCTCTGGAGGGACTGCTCTCCAAATCGCCACCGCCATCGGACTATGCCGAGCTGGGCAACCGTCTGAAGTTGGTCAATGACGAACTTCAAATTCTGGAAGAGCAGTGGCTGACGCTGTCGGGCCAAGTGGAAGCGGCGGCGGTCTCGCACTGAGAACGCGAGTAAGCCCGGGGATGAATGTTATTTCACTTTGAATTTTTTGGCGATTTGCTGACGCCTGTTCTTTCCCCACTCACTCTCCCCCGCCTCTCTCTCGCCCCGCCGGGCGAAAGAGAGGAGCCAACCGCCCCATTTGGCCGTGTTTCTTACGGTGGGAAATGAACGCTCGATGGTGCGTTGGCCTCAAAGTGGCGGTAACCTATGAACAGACCGATCCAGTCATTTCAACGCTCGATGCCAGGCCTGAGCCAAGAACCAGCGCAGCATCTGCCGGGAGTGCTCGGTCTCGTAATGCGATTGCTGCCAGTTTGAGGCCAGCGTGCCTCGGCTCGTCTCCTTTCCCACCTTCAAACACGCGGCCACATGAAGCCCCCCTCTTTGGGTTATTGGGGTC
Organism: Gammaproteobacteria bacterium; assembly: GCA_025359085.1. GTDB lineage: Bacteria > Pseudomonadota > Gammaproteobacteria > Burkholderiales > Burkholderiaceae_C > Rhodoferax. Next base: position 9,691 of record JANYHL010000033.1, on the reverse strand, counting down.
AGACACCAATTTCGCTGCGGCGCGTAGCGCCGCACCCTTTGGGCGAGCCGTCGGCTCGGCGAATTTGGGCTCTGCCCCCAAAAACCCGGGTTGGGGGAGTGAGTGGGGAAAAAATAGCTATAAAAATAATAGCTACTTAAGCATATAAAACGCTGGCTAGAGCCCGATTTCACTCATAAACAATCTCGGCCTTGCCGGCCCCGGCCTGCACCCGCCAGCCCGCCAGCGCGGCGTTGCTGGGGTAAAACCTGGCACGCTCCCCGAGCTGCAATTCGGCCGTGGCACTCGCGCCCTCGCCCTGGCACGTCACCTTCAAACGCACGCCCAGGCCGCGCAGCAATTCCCCCTGTTCGGTGACTTCGCGCAGCGGCGGGTAGTCCCGGGCCATGCGCGCCACATCGGGCGCCTGGCCGGGCTGCGTGCTTACCACCAGGCGCAAATACTTGCCAAAGCGGCAGCGGGCCTGCTCCAGGTCCCAAATCTGCGTCACCGTCAGTTGCATGCCACCGGAAAACCGGTCCGGCTTCAACTGGCCCATGACGATCACCAGCTCATCGTCCTTGAACAAGTTCTTGTGCGCATTGATCAGCGCTTCATCGGCGCGCGCCTCGATCAAGCCCGATTTGTCGTCGAGCTTGAACAGCGCCAGCTTGCCGCGCTGGCCGTTGATGACGCGAAAATCATTGATGATGCCCGCAAGTAACTGCGGCTCGCGGATGTCGATCAGGTCGTCGATCTGACGCTTGGCAAAGCGGCGCACTTCGAGTGCCACCTCGTCAAACAGATGGCCGGACAAATAGAAGCCGACCGCCGTTTTCTCGTAAGTGAGGCGCTCTTTCACACCCCACGGCAGCGCCTGCACCAGTTCGGGCTCCTGCGTGCTCGATCCCTGCGCATCCGCGTCCATGTCAAACAAACCGCCCTGGTTGGCGTTGGCCAGCGCGGCGGCACCAAACTCGAACGCCAGGTCGGTCGAGGCCAGCAGGCTGGCGCGGTTGAGCTGGATCGCGTCAAACGCGCCAGCCTTGATCAGCGCCTCGACCGTGCGTTTGTTGACGCGCGAACGGTCCACCCGCACGCAAAAATCAAACAGGCTCTTGAACGGCCCGGCCACGTCGCCACTGGACCCGACGCCACGTCCTTCGCGCGCCGCCACAATCGCCTCGATCGCCTGCTGGCCACTGCCCTTGATGGCGCTCAGTCCATAACGAATCACCTTGTCCGAAATCGGCTCAAAGCGGCTGCCGCCGCGGTTCACATCGGGCGGCTCGAACGTCAGGCCCATCTTCAAGGCGTCCTCAAACAAGACCTTGAGCTTGTCGGTGTCGCCCATCTCCACCGTCATGTTGGCGCAAAAGAACTCGGCCGTGTAATGCACCTTGAGCCAGGCCGTGTGATAGGCCAACAGCGAATAAGCGGCGGCGTGTGACTTGTTGAAGCCATAGCCGGCAAATTTTTCCATCAGGTCAAAGACTTCGTCGGCCTTGGCTTGATTGATGTCGTTCTTGGCAGCGCCGTCACGGAATATCTGGCGGTGCTTGGCCATTTGTTCGGCGTCTTTCTTGCCCATGGCCTTACGCAAAATGTCGGCGCCTCCCAGCGAGTAACCGGCCAGAATCTGCGCGGTCTGCATCACCTGCTCCTGGTAGACCATGATGCCGTAGGTCTCGCTCAGCATCTCGGCCACCAGCGGGTGCGGGAAAATCACGTCTTCGCGCCCGTGCTTGCGCGCCACAAAGCTGGGGATCAGGTCCATCGGGCCGGGCCGGTACAACGCGTTGAGCGCAATCAAGTCTTCCAGCCGGGTCGGTTTGGCATCTTTCAACATGCCCTGCATGCCGCGCGATTCAAACTGGAACACCGCCTCGGTCTTGCCCTCCTGAAACAACTTGTAGACCCGCGCGTCGTCCAGCGGCAGGTTCTCAAAGACAAAGTTCGCCTGCCCCGGGTGGCGCGCCATGATGAAGTCGCGCGCAATCTCCAGGATCGTGAGTGTGGCCAGACCCAAAAAGTCGAACTTGACCAGGCCGATGGCTTCGACATCGTATTTATCAAACTGGCTCACCGCCGAGTCACTGCCGGGCTGCTGGTAGAGCGGGCAAAAGTCGGTCAGCTTGCCCGGCGCGATCAACACCCCACCGGCGTGCATGCCGACGTTGCGCGTCAAACCTTCGAGCTTGCGCGCCAGTTCCAGCAAGGTCTTGACATCTTCTTCTTTGGCCTCGCGCTCGGCCAGCAGCGGCTCGGCTTCCACCGCGTACACCGTTTTGTCGTCTTTTTTACGATCCGATGGCGGCAACTGCAGGCTGACGCTGACGCCCGGCTTGTTCGGGATCAACTTGCTGATGCCGTCGCAGAAGGTGTAGCTCATGTCCAGCACGCGACCGACGTCGCGCACGGCGGCACGGGCGGCCATGGTGCCGAAGGTGACGATCTGGCTGACCGCGTCTTTGCCGTATTTGTCCTTGACGTAATCGATTACCAGGTTGCGGTTGGTCTGGCAAAAGTCGATGTCAAAGTCGGGCATGGAGACCCGTTCCGGGTTCAAAAAGCGCTCGAACAGCAGGTTGTAGCGCAACGGGTCCAGGTCCGTGATCTTGAGCGAATAGGCCACCAGGGAACCGGCACCGGAACCCCGGCCTGGCCCCACCGGGCAGCCATTGTTTTTGGCCCAGTTGATGAAGTCACCGACGATCAAAAAGTAGCCGGGGAACCCCATCTTCACGATGGTATTGAGTTCAAACTCAAGTCGCGCCAGGTAACGCGGCATCTCTTGGCTGCGCTGCGCCGCATCCGGGTACAGATGCACCATGCGCTCTTGCAGGCCCTGGTGCGAGGCATATCGAAAGTACTCGTCTGGCGTCATGCGCTGGCCGTTGACCTCGGGCGTCGGAAAATCCGGCAGCTGCGGTTTGTCCAGCACCAGCGTCAGGTTGCAACGCTTGGCAATCTCCAGCGTATTGGCCAAGGCCGAAGGCAAATCGGCAAACAGCGCCTGCATCTGCGCACTGGATTTGAAATACTGCTCGCGCGTGAAGCGGCGCACCCGCCGCGGATTGCTCAAAATTTCACCGTCGGCAATGCAGACACGGGCCTCATGCGCTTCAAAATCATCCGGTCCGGCGAACTGCACCGGGTGTGTCGCCACCACCGGTAAACCCGCGCGCACGGCCAGTTGCACCGCAGCCACGACATGCGCCTCGTCGTCAGCGCGGCCCGCGCGTTGCAACTCCAGGTAAAACCGATGGGGAAAAACCGCGCCTAATTGCAGGGCGGCGTCCAGTGCGCGTTCGCCATCACCCTGCAGCAGCGCCTGCCCGACCGGCCCGGCCTGCGCGCCCGATAACACGAGCAGGCCTTCGTTGAGCTCTTTCAGCCAGCCCAGGCTGATGCTGGCCTGCGCCTTGCTGCCTTGCTGCGTCCAGGCGCGCGCCAGCAACTCCGATAAATTGAGGTAACCCTGTTTGTTTTGCACCAGCAACAGCAGGCGCGACAACGCGCTGGCATCCTGGCCCAGCCCTTCAAGCCAGATTTCGGCGCCAATCAGCGGTTTGACGCCGCACTGGCGCGCGGCTTTGTAAAATTTGATGGCGCCAAACAGATTGCTCAGGTCGGTAATGGCCAAAGCCGGCTGGCCGTCAGCGGCTGCAGCCTTGACGCTGTCGCCAATGCGGTTGGTGCCGTCAACGACGGAAAATTCGGTGTGCAAGCGAAGATGGACAAACATGCTTCATTCTAAATTGCGGGACTGACCGCCGCGAGTTAGCGCTACCTGTCCCTGACTTGACTCAACACAAACTTTGACTGCACCAGGCCGGTGCATACTTCAATTCAAGAATGAATAAACTGAAAATACTGGTTGTTGATGACCATGCCCTGGTGCGTGAAGGCCTGTGCCAGATCCTTCAAGGGATGAACGAGCCGGTCGAGGTGTTGCAGGCACTGCACTGCGAGCGGGCTTTTGAGCTGGCCGCCCTGCACCCCGACCTTGATCTGGTGCTGCTCGACTATGACTTACCCCGTATGAATGGACTCGACGCGCTTAAAGTGTTCGGCCAGGCCCATCCTGAGCTCCCGATTCTGATGCTCTCGGGCATGGCCCACCCGCAGATGGTGCGCAAGGCGCTGGCCAGCGGCGCGGCCGGTTTTTTATCCAAGAACGGCGATAGCGTCGAATTGCTGGCCGCCGTGCGCCTGGTGCTGGCCGGCGAGGTGTATGTGCCCTTCGATTTGCTGGCGTCGGCCAAGACAAAGCCCGAATTCACGCTGCGCCAGGGCGAAGTCCTGGCCTTGCTGCTGGACGGCCGCTCCAACAAGGAAATCAGTGATGCCCTGGCGCTGACCGATGACACCACCAAGAACCATGTCAGCGCCCTGCTGCGCGCGTTTGACGTCAAAACCCGCGTTCAACTGGTGCTGGCGGCCAGCCGCCAAGGCTACGCCCCAACCGCACGATCGACCTGATCCACCCGACTCAAACGCCGCAGCAGACTGCGCAGTTTGGCCGGACGCACCGGCTTGTGCAACAAGGTGAGCCCAGCCGCTGCGGCCGCCTGCACCAGGCTGGCATCGGTGTCACCGCTGACCAGGCAAGCCGGTATCGGCTGGCCAGCCGCCGCACGCAACTGGTGAATGACCTCAATACCGTTTTCGCCATCACGCAAACGGTAATCGGCCACGATCACATCGGGCGCAGCGCCGCCGTTGAGCAGCGCCAAGGCCGTGGCCAGACCGTCGGCCACCGCCACCTCGACCCGCCACGAGACCAACAAGCTCACCAAGGCGTCACAGACCAGTTGATCGTCCTCAATCACCAGCACCCGCAGTCCGGCAATGTCTTCAAAGCGGCGCGGCCGCAGCGGGCTGCGCCGCTCCAGCGCCAGGTCGGGCTGCGCCAGAGGCACGCGCAAGCTAAAGCGCGTGCCGCGGCCCGGACTGGAGTGCATTTGCAGCGGGTAACCCAGCAACTGCGCACTGCGCTCAACAATACTGAGCCCCAGTCCCTGGCCTTTGTTGCGATCGCGCTCGCTGTTGCCGACCTGGTAAAACTCCGTGAAGACTTCTGGCTGATGCTCAGGCGCCATGCCAATACCGCTGTCCCAGACCTCGATGCGGACGTGCTGGCCGTCAGCGCAAGATCGGCACGCCAGCAACACGCTACCCGCCGGGGTGTAGCGCAAGGCATTGCTCAGCAGATTAAGCAGTATTCGATGCAGCAGGGCCGAGTCGCTCAGCACCCAAACTTGCGTCGGGCGCACGTACAAGCCCAAACCTTTTTGCTGGGCCGTCAACGCCGAACCGGCCCGCAACTGCTCAAACAGCTCAGTCAGCGCAAACGGTCGCACCTGCGGCTGCACCGCGTGCGCCTCCAGCCTTGACACATCAAGCAATCCATCCAGCAAGTCCTGCAGCGCCAGCACCGAGGCCTCCAGGTTGCCAATCAAATGGGCAGTTGTCGCATCGTGCGGCAACTGTGCCAGCCGCGCGGCAAACAGGCCCAGCGCGTGCATCGGCTGGCGCAGGTCATGGCTGGCCGCCGCCAGAAAGCGCGTCTTGGACAAGGTCGCCGTTTCGGCTTCTTCTTTTTTCTCGCGCAAGGCCTGCGTCGCGGTGGCAATGCGTTGCTCCAGCTCATCACGGCCGGACTCCAGCCGCTGCGCCATCAAGTTAAGGCCTTGCTGCAGCTCACGCAAAGGGTCATCCGGCAAGACCGGGGCACGCGCTGACAGTTCTCCCGCGCCGATGCTTTCAATCAGCCGGGAGACTCGCGCAATGGGCCGAATCACGCCACGGCCCAATTGCACCGCCAACAAGACACCAAACAACAGACCACCCAAGGTAATGGCGATGCCCGTCCACAGCGTCTGGTGCGCTCTTTGATTCAGCGCGGCGCGTGAAAACTCGATCAGCACATGGCCCAGCAGGGGCTGCGCTGACCTGGCCCGACCGGCATCGCCGCTGGCATTGATCTGTCCTTGAAACAAGTCGTCAAGGGGCACCTGGGTGGCCGCAACCGGTTGCAGGAATAAATCCATATCGGCGTGGGGCTCAAACTGTTCGCGCTCCTGTCGATCCAGCAGCGGCGGTGCCACGTAGTGGCGCGTGCCCGCATGGGCCAGCACCTGGCCCTGCGTGTTCACAATGGCGACCGAGCGCACATCCGCCTCGCCTAAAGCGCCACCGGCCAGGATCTGCAATTGGCTGACGTTGCCTGAAAACAAGCCATATTCACTGGCCGTGGCCAGTTGGCGTGCCAGCGAGCGGGCGCGTTGGTTGTGTGCGGTCGTCATGTCATCGACGCGGGTCAATAAAAACACCGCCGCCAGCAACACGGCAATCAAAGCGACCGGCAAGACCGCGGCCAACAACATCCGATTGCGGATACCTGCCAGTTTCATGGTGCCGCCTCCGCGCGCAGCAAGCGCGTGCGCAAGGCCGCTGCGTCGAGCGTTAGCCCCAGCGAGCGGGCCACGTGCTCATTGACGGCCACGCTGAAATCCTGCGAGTAAAGCGGCGTGGCCGGCAAGGCCTTGCCCTGCAATACGGCTGCGGCCATGGTGGCGACTTGCTGACCGATTTGCCCCGGGGTGACGTGCAAGGCCAGCAAAGCGCCGGCTTGCACATAAGCGGGCGAAAAAGCTACCAGCGGCACCTTGGCCCGAAACGAGGTGAGCAAGATATTTTGAAGGCTGCTGCTGTTAAAGACCTGCGGGTCCGCCAGTGCCAACAGCACGTCGGCGTCTGCCAGCACCGCCTTGAGCGCCGGAAACAGCAGTTCAGCCGGTTCGATGCTCTCCTCCTGCAGGGTCAGGCCCCGGCCATGAGCGAGCGCCCTTAAAGTAAGCGCCTGTGCTTTGGAGTCAGTGCCATACAGCACGCCAATATGACGCGCCTCGGGCAGGGCCAACTGAATCAACTCCAGTTGTCGGCCCAAGGGTTGATCGAGATAGAGCGCCGAAAACTGGTTCGATGCCTTGCGCCCACTGCTGCGCAACACCCGCTCAAAACTGCTGCGCGGCAACAGCGCGCACAGCACCGGTGCTTGTGGGGTGCCCTGGGCCAAGACCGATGCCGCCTGAGTGCCCAACGCGACAAACAATTTGGGCCGCAGCACACCGGCGCCAACCCACTCAGCGGCGGTGAGTTGCAGCACGTCATGGCGCGACCAGCCACCGCGATCAAGTTCACGCAGCAAGACCTCCGCCACCTGGGCATAGGCTGGGCTGCGCTCGCTACTGACAATAACGACTGTGGCGGCCTGCGCGAAAGACGTAACCGGGCAACCCAGCCAGCATGTCAGCAACAGTAAGAACAGGCGCGCCAGCATGAGAGAGCGGTCTCAGTTTTCCAGTTGCAGGGTGACGAAGGCGCGGCGCTCGAAAAAAAATGTCTTGCGGTAGTCTGTGTAGGGAGAACCCATGTTCTGCACTACCAGCGCCAGTTCGCCGCGGTTGGGACCCAAGCGAAATGGCAAGCCTAAACGCAAATCCGTCCGGGCGATCGCCTGCTTGCTGTCAATGCCGCCGCCCTGCGGGGTCACCGTGCCACTGTCCTGATGCATCAGGCTCAGGTCCAGACCACCCGGCAATTTCTGGAAAAACATGAGCGAACTTGCGCGCTTGGGCGCGGCCCATGTCGCGCCTTCATCGATCGAACTGATGGCCGTGAAAGCTTGGTTGAAGATGAGCTGCGCCCCCTGCCAGGGGCGCCATTTCAATTGGTATTCAAGGCCCTGAATAGCTAGGTCTTCATCATTGACATAGTCTGCCGGGCGGGTATCATTTTTTTGTCGCAAGAAGCCGTCAAACTTCTCGTGAAAGAGGCGCACATCCAGATCAAGCCCCAGCTTTGGAAAAGTACCCAGATAACCCAGTTCGCGCACCAGCAGGCCTTCAGGTCGAGCTTTACCCCCGGCCAATATCGATATAAGTTGTGGCACGCCTTCTGTTGAAGAGAAGCGCACGTCAGAGAATGATTCAAACGTACTCGGTGGCCGCACCGCCTTGGAAACACCAACTCGCAAGGTTTGCGCGTCCGCCATGTGCCAGTTCAACATCAACCGCGGGGACACCCCGTCTCCAGAGACGCTGCTGTGTTCCAGCATGAGCCCCGCATTGACGATCAGATCGCGGGTGGCGCGCCATTCGGCATTGCCGAACAAGCGGCTGAACTCGGTCACAAAGGTTGAGTCAGTGTTGTAGAGCCCTTGAGAGGCCACCCCCTCATGCCGAAATTCACCGCCCCACACCACCCGCAAGTTGGAGTTCAAGCGCACCGTGTGCTGCACCGAGACGGCATCACTGCTGGAGCGGCCACTGGCGTCAAACAGCGCCTGGCCCATGACCAGGCGCTTCGCGCTGTTGCGTACCGGGCCAAGGTACATAAAACTGTCGTCATAAGTCTCTTGGGAGTGGGAATACGCGAACGCCAGGTCTTCATCGGCATTAAGAACGCGCCGCCAGTCCAACTGCGCGTAACCCGACCTGAAGGCGGCGTCGCGCAGCGCGTTGTCAATCATGCCGGCAATGCCTTTGCCAAATTCAATAGTCAAACCGCCCGCGCGCAGGCCCATCTCATCGCCTGCGCCAGAGCGCAAATCGGCCCGCAAGTTGACACGGTTGACCTGGTTGTGGCCGTTCGAGCCCGTCAACCCATTGTCGCCGCGGCGGTCCACCGTCAAACGGTAACTGGCATCCAGTTGGCCCCAGCCAATGCGCGCCTGGCCATCGCGGATACCGTTTTCGCCCGCGCCCAGCGTGGCCTGCAAACCCAAAGTGTCGAGCGTGTGGCGCGTGACGATGTTGATGACTCCTAGCAGGGCACGCGCGCCATAGGACGCCGAGTTGGAGCCTCGGAGCACCTCGATGCGCTCGATATCAGCCAGCGCCACGGTCTGCAAGCCGGAGCCGACACTGCCAATGAAGTACGGCGAATAGACCGAACGACCGTCAATGAGAACCTGAATGCGGTTGGAGTAATAGTCAAAACCGCCGTGGTAGCTGGCAAATGGCGCACCGGATTCAAATGAAGTGCTGGTCTGAAAACCCGGTACCAGGCGCAGCAGGTCGGCCACATCGCGCGCACCCGACAGGCGAATCATGTCGCGATCCAGGATGGTGACCGCACCCGGTGTCTCGTCCAGACGCTGCGGCAGGCGCGACACCGACAGCACGATCGGCATCTCTGCCAGAAAGTCGGCCTCGGACAGCGCGCTGGCGTGCGTGGCCACCGCTTGCAGGGGTTCAGGCGCCTGTGCAATGGCCAGTTCGGTGCTGGCAAGCAGGACCATCGCGGCCCCCCACGGTCGCAACGCGACAAGTAACATTTTGTATCTCATTGGTTCAATGTACCCGATTGACCCAAGCTTGCCCCCGGCTTACGTCAAAGCAAGCCGCCCAGCACTCAGCGACGGGCGACATAATGACGCACCATGTCCAAATCCGAACGCACCACGCTGCATGTCACCGACGTCGCCGCCAGCGATACCCCAAGCGGCCTGCGCCACAAAGTCGGCGACGCCATTCTGGGCTTGGTGTTGCGCGTGCCCGCGTCCAGCGAAAGCAAACTGGAGCAGCCCGACCAGCGCGCCCGCGCGTTGGGCCGCGCCGCCGCCCGGCACGCCAGTGTGCTGGCCGGGTCGCTGGCGCTGCCGCCGGGTTTTCTGGGCTGGTTGACGGTGCTGCCGGAACTG
>JANYHL010000004.1 GCA_025359085.1 Gammaproteobacteria bacterium | reverse complement strand
GATTTTCGAGCGCGGCCAGGGCATGCCTGCGCAGGGGCCATTGCCGCCATCGCTGTTTGGCTACCGTGAGGACGGCCCAGCGGCATTTAATTCAGTGGTTTACCGTAAGGGGCTCGATGGCAAGCGGGTGCGTCGTTCCATCGATGAGGCGAAGCAGTTGCTGGTCGAGGCCGGTTACCCGGACGGTCGTGATGTCAACACTGGCAAGCCCTTGGTCTTGAACTTTGACTATCAGAACGCCGCGCCTGGTGCCAAGGCCTTGCTCGACTGGTACACCAAGCAATTTGCCAAGATCGGCATCCAACTGGAGGTGCGGGCGACCGACTACAACCGCTTTCAGGACAAGATGAGCAAGGGTTCCATTCAAATCTACTTTTGGGGCTGGTTGGCCGATTACCCGGATGCCGAGAACTTTTTGTTCATGCTCTACGGCCCCAACGCCAAAGCGCTGACCGATGGCAATGGTGAAAACAACTCAAATTATCAGAACCCTGAGTTTGACAAGCTGTACGAGCGTTTGAAATTCCTGGAAGATGGGCCCGAGAAGCAAGAAATTATTGATCAGATGATTGTGCTGGTTCAAAAGGACGCAGTATGGAGTTTTGGCTACTTTCCGACCTCGGCGGCTGCTTACCATCAGTGGGTCAGCAATGGCAAACCCACTCAGATCATCCGCAACCATATTGGTTATCTGCGGCTTGATCCCGAATTGCGGGCGCGCAAGATCGCCGAGTGGAATCGGCCGATCTGGTGGCCAATGCCCCTGATCCTGTTGGTGTTAATAGCCGCCATTGTGCCGGCTTGGTTTGCATGGCGTCGGCGCGAACGCGAGACGGCCGCCCGCTCTATCGCCATTGAGAACCACGCATCATGATCAACTACATCGTCCGGCGCATCGGCTACGGCCTGCTGATTCTCATCGGGGTCAATATATTTACGTTTATCTTGTTCTTTGCGGTCAACACGCCCGACGATATGGCACGCATGAACATCGGCGGCAAGCGGGTCACGCAGGACGCGATCGAGAAGTGGAAGGTTGAGCGTGGCTATAACAAGCCCCTGCTCTGGGATAGCAAGCAAGCGGGTGTTGAGAAGCTGACAAAAACCATTTTTTTTGAGCGCTCAGTGCCGCTGTTTGCCATGGAGTTTGGTGCCTCTGACAGTGGGCGCGACATTGGCTACGAATTGAAGAAGCGGGTGGGGCCGTCAGTTGCGCTGGCTATTCCCACCTTTCTTCTTGGAATTTTCGTGGTGATTGTTTTCTCGCTGTTGCTGGTATTTTTTAGAAATACCTACCTTGAATTCTGGGGTGTCGCGTTGGCGGTCTTCCTCCTGTCAGTCTCAGGGTTGTTTTACATCATTGCGGGGCAGTTCTTCTTCAGCAAGCTATTGAGACTCGTGCCGATATCCGGTTTCTCAGCCGGCTGGGATATGTTTGTATTTCTGGCGCTGCCGGTTGTGATCGGCATCGTCTCGCGTTTGGGTGGTGAAGCGCTGTTTTACCGCACGATGTTTTTGGAGGAGATCGGCAAGGACTACGTTCGCACGGCGCGCTCCAAGGGCTTGTCTGAGACTGTCGTTCTCTTTCGCCATGTGCTGCACAACGCGCTGTTGCCGATTTTGACCAGCACCGTCGCCGTGCTCCCGCTGCTGTTTCTGGGGGCACTGATCATGGAGTCGTTTTTTGGTATTCCGGGCCTGGGCAGTTACACCATTGACGCCATTAACGCGCAAGACTTTGCAGTCGTTCGCTCCATGGTGTTTGTGGGGTCTGTGCTCTACATCGTCGGCCTGATTCTGACGGATATTTCCTACACGGTTGCCGATCCGCGCATCCGATTGAGCTAAAGCGCGCCAGGACTGAACAATGCCCAAACTCGTCTTTCTCGCCACCGATCTTGCCCTCTATCTGCAACTGGTGGTCATCGCTTTTTACGTCTGGCACGCGCTGCGCACGCCGACGCTGCGCCAGACCTGGCGGCACGTGCTGCACGACGCGGCCGCCATGTCGGCGGGGGTAGTGCTTTTGCTGTTCTTGGTAATCGCCGTGCTCGACTCGGTGCATTTTCGGTCGCTGCTGCCACCGGCGGCGGGAACCGCGGCCAACGCTGAACCGGCCTATTCGACGCGCACGCTGTCCTTGCTGGATCTGGTGCTGGCAGGTCCTCGCGAGGCGCGCGAGAAGACCTACTCAGCGCCGCTTGACACGCATCAGTTCTCTAAGGAGTCGATTGTTGTTGATGGCAAAACGGTACGCGATTTTCCCCGCCTGCAATTTGGCGGCGCGCACCTGAAGGATACCCAGGCTGAGTGGGCCGGTGACATCTTGTCGCGATCCTTGGCTGGCTTGCTGATGAGCGCAATGGTGGCGATGTCTGGGTGGTTACTGGTTGCATTCCTGCGAGCGCGGGCTTCTCGAGTCGGCGTCACCGCTTCGTTGCGGGCAATCTGGCAACAAGATACCGTGGTGCCGTGGCGTGCCATGCTTTTGACCGCGTCGGTGCTCGCGCTGCTTGCCGGCTTGATCGGCGCTTTGTGGCCTTACTACCACGTGCTGGGTACGGACCAAACCGGCAATGACGTCCTGTTCCAGGCGTTGAAGTCGATCCGGACGGCGGTGGTCATCGGCTCGCTGGCCACCATCGCGACGCTGCCGCTGGCTATCGTGTTTGGCATCTTGGCGGGCTACTACAAAGGCCGGGTTGACGATGCCATTCAGTACCTCTACACGGTGCTGTCGTCCATACCGTCGGTGCTGCTGATTTCGGCCTTCGTGCTCATGATCCAGGTCTTTATCGACAAGAACCCACAGTTGTTTGAGACCGGTCTCGAACGTGCAGACATTCGATTGTTTCTTTTGGCTGCGATCCTTGGAATCACCGGTTGGGCCGGCCTGGCGCGCTTGCTGCGCGCTGAAACGCTCAAGCTGGGAGAACTTGATTATGTGCAAGCGGCGCGCGCCTTTGGCGTGTCGGACGCGGGCATCATGCGCCGCCATATTCTGCCCAACCTGACGCACATTGTGGTGATCGTGTCGGTGCTCGATTTTTCGGGCTTGGTGTTGTACGAGGCGGTTCTGTCCTATGTCGGTGTGGGCGTGGACCCGACCACCAACAGTTTTGGCACCATGATCAATGGTGCGCGCAACGAGATGTCGCGTGACCCGGTGGTGTGGTGGACGCTGCTGGCCGCTTTTGCATTCATGGTTTCGTTGGTGCTTTCCATGACACTGTTTGCAAGTGCCGTACGCGAGGCATTTGATCCGCATGCACGCGCCTTCCGCGTGCGTAGACATAAAAACCCGGCAGCCGCGTCAGCGCGTGCTGCGTTGGGCACCACAACAGCGCCTGGGAATACACATGCTTGAGATAAAGAATCTCACGACAGAACTAAACGCTGACAGCGGTCTGGTTCGTGCAGTTGACGCCTTGACGCTCACCATCAAGCAAGGCGAAACGTTTGCGCTGGTTGGCGAGTCAGGCTGCGGCAAGTCGATGACGGCCTTGTCCATCCTGCGCTTGTTGCCAGACAGTGGCCGCGTTGCCGGCGGCAGCGTTGATGTGGACGGCACTGACATCATGCAGTTGCCCGAAGCGCGGATGCGGGACTTTCGCGGTCGCAGAATCAGCATCATTTTCCAGGAGCCGTCGACCAGTCTCAACCCGGTGATGACGGTCGGGCGACAAATCACCGAGGTGATCGAACGCCACACTGCCATTCGCGGGGATGCGGCAGTTGCCAAGGCCGTCGATTGGTTGCAGCGTGTGGGTATTCCTGAGCCCGGGCGCAGGGTCAATGATTACCCATTTCAGATGTCGGGCGGACAAAAGCAGCGCGTGATGATTGCCATTGCGCTGGCCGCTGAGCCTGATGTTGTGATTGCCGATGAGCCAACAACGGCGCTTGACGTGACGATCCAGGCGCAAATTCTTGACTTGTTGAAAGAACTACAACGCTCGCAGAAGATGGCTATGCTTCTGATCACGCATGATCTTGCCATCGTCGCGCAGATGGCGCATCGCGTTGCGCTGATGTACGCAGGCCAGGTGGTCGAAGTTGCCGAGGCTGCAGAGTTCTTCGCCCGGCCACTGCATCCCTATGCCGTCAACCTTTTTGATGCGCTGCCCGATGAGAGCAAACGGGGCCGGCGCTTGGCGTCCATCGCCGGGTCGGTGCCGCCGCTTAATCAGGAGTTCGCGGGTTGCCGGTTTGCCGATCGTTGCTTTGATGTGATGGATCGTTGCCACAGCGCGCCTCCGGGTCTGAGTGAGTTTGGCCCGGACCACGCGGTGCGCTGCTTCCTCTATGACGGGCCTGCGCTATTGCATAGTCCAACCCATAATGCCGGTCAGGAGCAGTTGTTGCCGGTCGATCGGCAGGTCGGCCCCACCGTGCTGGAAGTACGCGACTACAAGGTCTGGTTCCCGATTCGCAAGGGGTTGTTGCAGCGCACCGTCGGCCACGTCAAAGCCGTTGATGGCGTCTCGTTCAGTATTGCTTGCGGGCGCACGCTCGCGCTGGTGGGCGAATCGGGTAGTGGCAAGACGACCGTGGGCAAGGCCTTGCTGCAGTTGTTGCGCGGCAAGGCAGAAATCAGTGGGTCGGCCTTGTTGTCGGGTCAGCCGCTTGATCAACTCGACGGCGAGGCATTGCGCACCGCGCGGCGTGCGGTGCAAATTGTGTTCCAGGATCCATTTGCGTCGCTCAACCCTCGCATGCGCGTCAACGAGATTCTTGAGGAGGGCGTCTCTTCCCTGCGTCCAGATGTGACACCGACCGCTAGGGCCGAACGTGTTGCCGTTTTGCTGGAAAAAGTGGGTTTGTCACGCAGTGCACTGGCGCGTTACCCCCACGAATTCTCAGGCGGACAGCGCCAGCGGCTGGCGATTGCCCGCGCCCTCGCCGTAGAGCCGCAGTTGATTGTGGCCGATGAACCCACATCGGCGCTTGATGTATCGGTGCAGGCGCAGATCCTCAATCTCTTGAAGCAGTTGCAGCAAGAGCTTGGCGTCGCTTACCTCTTTATCACCCACAACTTTGGTGTGGTGGAGTATCTCGCGCATGAAATCGCAGTCATGAAGAATGGGCTGCTCGTTGAAGCCGGAACTGCCGAGAATATTCTTCATCACCCTCAGCATGAGTACACGCGTGCGCTACTCAAAGCGGTGCCGCGGCTCGTTCGCAGCGCCTAGCGCTGCGGGGGGCTTAGCTTGACTTGAAAGCTGCTACCAAGCGGTAGGCCCAGCGCAGCAACAGCAAGGCCAGCACCGCTTCCCCCAGTGTGAGCAAGAACGCCACCAAGGCATTGCCCTGATCTGCGCGCGCATGGAACTTGGCAATCGCCCGGTCCCGGGTGATCTCGATACTGTCGTAAAAGGTCGGCACCACCAACAGAGTCAGCAGGGTGGACGTGATGGTGCCGCCAATGATGGCAATGGCCAGCGGGCGGTAGAACTCGCCGCCTTCACCCAATCCAATCGCTACCGGCAGCATGCCCGCGATCAGGGCAAAGGTGGTCATCAAGATCGGGCGCAGCCGCAGCCGCCCGGCGTGCATGAGTGCGGCCTCTCGCTCGGTGCCCTGGGCCTCCTCTTTGCGTGCACAGTCCAGCAGCAAAATGGCGTTCTTGGCCACCAGCCCCATCAGCATGATGACGCCAATGAAGCTCATCAGGTTCAGGGTGTTCTTGGTGAGCAGCAGGCTGATGACGACGCCAATCAGGCTCAACGGCAATGACAGCATCACCGCCAGCGGCGCGGTGAACGAGTCGAATTGAATGACCAAAATAAGGTACATCAGGCCAATCCCCATGACCAGCGCGATCGCCATCTCAGTGAACAGCTCTTTCTGGTCGCGGGCCGCGCCGCCCAGTTCAAGGCCATAACCGGGCGGGAACTCAATCGCCTTGGCGATCTTCATGGCGTCGGCCGTGACCTCGCCCGCCGAGCGACCTTGCGCGTTGGCCGAAACAGCGATCATGCGCTTGCCGTCTGAATGCTGAATTTGTGCCGGCCCCTTGCTCATGGTGATGCTGGCAATTTGGCTTAAGGGAATCATCATGTCGCTGCCGCTCACTGCAATTGGCAAACGCTCGATGTTGGCGGCATTGACGCGGTCGTCGGGGTGCAAGCGCACCGCGACATCGCGGGCCTCACCGGTCGGGTCGACCCAGTCACCCACCTCGACCCCGGCAAATGCGACTCGCAGTGTCTGCGCCGCGTCGCCGACCGAAATGCCCAGCGAATTGGCTAAGCCCCGGTTCAGTTCGATCTGGAGTTCGTCTTTGGGCTCCTGCTCGGACAGCCCCACATCCACCGCACCCGGTACTTGACGCAGCTGCGCCATGAAAGCGCTGGTGATCGTCATCAAGCGGCGAG
>JANYHL010000025.1 GCA_025359085.1 Gammaproteobacteria bacterium | reverse complement strand
CGCTGGTGGACATCTCCAACTACGTCATGTTCGAGTATGGCCGTCCGTCGCATATCTTCGACCTTGACAAAATCCACGGTGGGCTCGACGTGCGCTGGGGAAGACCGGGAGAACAACTCAAGTTGCTGAATGGCACCACGGTAACGGTAGACGAGAAGGTGGGCGTGATTGCTGACGACCAAGCTATCGAATCGCTGGCAGGCATCATGGGTGGTGACGCGACAGCGGTGTCTGATAATACGCAAAACATCTACGTCGAAGCCGCCTTTTGGTGGCCCGAAACGGTGGCAGGGCGCTCGCGCCGCTTCAATTTCTCGACCGATGCGGGCCACCGCTTTGAGCGCGGCGTGGATGCCAGCCAGACCGTGGAACACATCGAGCGCATCAGCCAGTTGGTGCTCGATATTTGTGGCACGGCTGACACCGTGTGCTGCGCTATGGACGACCAGCAGGTCAACATGCCTGTGGCCCCGCCCGTCACCTTGCGCGTCGCCCGTGCGGCCAAAATTCTGGGCTTGCCGCTGACGCAGGCCGAGTGCGCTCTGGCCTTCAAACGTCTGGGTTTGCCCACCGTGGAAGGCGAGGGCACCTTGACCGTCACGCCGCCGCCCTACCGTTTTGATCTGGTGATCGAAGAAGACCTGATCGAAGAAGTGGCCCGCATGGTGGGCTTCGATAACCTGCCCACCACGCCGCCGCTGGGGCCCATCACGCCCAAACTGCGTCCCGAAGCGCAGCGCAGCCGTTTTGCCGTGCGCCGCGCCTTGGCGGCACTGGGCTACCAAGAAACCATCAACTTCAGCTTTGTGGAAGAGCGTTGGGAACACGAACTGGCCGGTAACACGAACCCCATCCAGTTGCTGAACCCCATTGCCAGTCAAATGAGCGTTATGCGCTCGTCCCTATTGGGTTCCTTGCTGCAAAGTTTGAAGTTCAACCTCGACCGCCGCGCCGACCGTGTGCGCCTGTTTGAGGTAGGCCGTGTGTTCTTGCGGGATGACACCGTGGCAACCACCGACAGCACCGTGGCAGGCATCCACCAACCTATGCGTGTGGCGGGTTTGATTTATGGCCGTGCCGATACGCTGCAATGGAGCCAAAAAGCTGGCCCTGCTGATTTCTTTGATGCCAAAGGCGATGTGGAAGCATTGCTGGCCCCGCACCAAGCTGTGTTTGAAGCCGCCGAACACCCCGCCATGCACCCTGGCCGCTGCGCCCGCGTGGTGTTGAACGGGCAGGCCATTGGCTTTGTGGGCGAACTGCATCCCCGCTGGCGGCAAAGCCATGAGCTGGCACAAGCCCCCCAGTTGTTTGAGCTGAACTTGGATGCTGTGCTGGCGCGTACTGTGCCTGTGGCGACAGCGGTGTCCAAATTCCAAGCGGTGCAGCGCGATCTCGCGGTGATTGTGGCCGAGAAGGTCACCTATTCAGAATTAACAGCAGCTGTGCAAGGCGCACCGGGCGTGACGGGTGAATTTGCAGGCTTGCTGCAAGACACGCTGCTGTTCGACGTGTTCCGTCCGGCACCTAACGCAGCTGTGCATGCGGGTGGTTTGGCGCATGGCGAAAAGAGCTTGGCCGTGCGCATCACCCTGAACGGTGACAGCGCCACGCTGACCGAGGCACAGATTGATGCGGCCATGCAGTCCATCGTTCAGACGGTGACTGAGCGCTTGGGTGCGCGTTTGCGCTAAGGTGCCGCTATGGACATCACCGTAGAAAGCCTAGAGACCCCAGCCTTGACCAAGGCGCAGTTGGCCGAAATGCTGTTTGAGCAGATCGGCCTGAACAAGCGCGAGTCCAAAGACATGATCGAAGCCTTTTTTGACCTGATGAGCGAAAGTCTGGTGGATGGCAACGACGTGAAAATTTCGGGCTTTGGCAACTACCAAATCCGTACCAAAGCACCCCGCCCAGGGCGCAACCCGCGCACGGGCGAAGCGATTCCGATTGCCGCACGTCGGGTGGTGACGTTCCATGCCAGCCACAAACTGAAGGCGCAGATTCAAGGTGATTCATCGCTTTCAGCTGACGAATCCGACTGAGTTGTTCAAGACGCAAGCGAGGTATTGAGCATCACGAAGGAGGAGGGCAGTAAATCACGTTTGTCACCACACTTAACGTGAATTTTGCCCCATGCCTCAAAGGGCTATACGCACTGGCTTAAGTTAAGGTAATCTCACTCACCTTCCGTTTTCTGGTGTACTGCATTGATTTCAATGGAGAATTCCCTCCCCCTCATCCCCGCCAAACGCTACTTCACCATCGGTGAGGTGGCTGATTTGTGTGGTGTCAAGCCGCATGTGCTTCGTTATTGGGAGCAAGAATTCACGCAACTGCGACCGATGAAGCGCCGTGGCAATCGCCGTTACTACCAACACCATGAGGTTTTGATGGTTCGCCGTATCCGTGAGCTGCTGTACGACCAGGGTTTCACCATCAGCGGTGCTCGCAACAAAATGCTAGAGATGGGACATGGTGCGCGTGACCACAGCGCGGGTGCAGCTGAAGAATCCACGCTCTCTGGTCTGGATGTCCTTGAGTTGGACGGTGTTGATTTCGCCAGCTTGTCGCAGCCTGCTGTCCCTCGCATGGTTTTTGACACCGACAGCAGCGCCTCGCAACTTTGGCATGTGCGCCAAGAGTTATGCGAAATTCGTGCGCTGTTGGACTGATGTTTGATTTTTGTCGTTTTGGCGGGCTATAATAGAAAGCTAATTCGGTGTGTGGCGCAGCCTGGTAGCGCACTTGCATG
>JANYHL010000130.1 GCA_025359085.1 Gammaproteobacteria bacterium | reverse complement strand
AAGCCCGAGGTGTACCAGCTGGTGAAAGAGTGCATCGAAAAAGTCAACGCCGATTTGGCCAGCGATGCGCGGCTGTCCGGCAGCCAGGTCAGTCGGTTTCTGGTGTTGCACAAAGAGCTTGATGCTGACGACGGCGAACTTACCCGAACCAACAAAGTGCGGCGCGGTTTTATTGCCGACAAATACGGCGCGCTGGTCGATGCACTTTACGGCGGCAAAACAGAACAATTTATTGAAACCGTCGTCAAGTTTGAGGACGGCCGCAGCGGCAGCATCAATGCCACGCTCAAACTGCTGGATGCCACCACCTTCGCGCCGGTGAAAGCCGCCGCTTAAAAAGAAACAATGACCAACAAGACGATTGGCAACGTCATTTTGGACGTCAACAACATCAGCTTGCGATTTGGTGGCGTGAAGGCGCTGACCAACATTTCATTTGACGTGTGCGAACACGAGGTTCGCGCCATCATTGGCCCGAACGGCGCCGGCAAAAGCTCAATGCTCAACTGCATCAACGGCGTGTACACCCCGCAAGAAGGCTCCATCACCTTTCGCGGCCAGAAGTTCGCCCACATGAACTCGCGCCAGGTGGCCGAAATGGGCGTGGCCAGAACCTTTCAGAACCTGGCACTGTTCAAGGGCATGAGCGTGATCGACAACATCATGACCGGACGCAACCTGAAGATCAAAAGCAACCTGCTGCTGCAGGCGCTGCGCTTTGGCCCTGCCGAGCGCGAAGAAATTCGGCACCGCGAGTTTGTCGAGGGCATCATCGATTTTCTGGAAATTCAGGCCTTTCGCAAAACGCCGGTTGGCCAGCTTCCCTATGGTCTGCAAAAACGGGTGGACCTGGGGCGGGCCTTGGCCATGGAGCCGCAGGTTTTGCTGCTGGACGAGCCAATGGCCGGCATGAACGTTGAGGAGAAGCAGGACATGTGCCGCTTCATCCTGGATGTGAACGAAGAATTTGGCACCACCATCGTGCTGATAGAGCACGACATGGGCGTGGTGATGGATATTTCCGACCGGGTGGTGGTGCTCGACTACGGAAAAAAAATCGGCGACGGCGACCCGGAAGCGGTGCGCAACAACCCGGACGTGATCAGCGCGTACCTGGGCGTGGCGCATTCATCATGAAGCGCAAAGACAGAACAGCCATGAAAAACGCAGTGCGAATGGCTGCGGCCCTAGCCAGCGGCTGCAGCGAGACCGGTTTTGCCGGGCCGCAAGCGGCGTCTCCCGGAGGGGGAGAGACGGCTACGCGAAGCGAGCCCGCACCAGGGGGGAACCCATAAACCATGGCATTCTTTCTGGAAACATTGATTGGTGGCCTGATGGCCGGCATGCTGTATTCGCTGGTGGCGCTGGGCTTTGTGCTGATCTACAAGGCGTCGGGCGTTTTTAACTTTGCTCAAGGCGCAATGGTGTTGTTTGCCGCGCTGGCAATGGCCCGGTTTTCAGAATGGATCCCAAAGTGGACCGGCGTTAACAACCTGTTTGTTGCCAACCTGATTGCTTTTGTAATCGCTGCGGTGGTAATGTTTTTCGTTGCCTGGCTGATTGAGCGCCTGGTGCTGCGCCATCTGGTCAACCAAGAGGGCGCAACGCTGCTGATGGCAACGCTGGGGATTGCCTATTTTCTTGAAGGCCTGGGCCAGACTCTGTTTGGCAGTGACATTTACAAGATCGACATCGGCATGCCGAAAGACCCGGTCTTTGTGCTGGATTCCGTATTCCAGGGCGGTATTTTGGTTAACAAGGAAGACGTCATTGCTGCGGGTATTGCCGCCGGGCTGGTCATTGTGCTCAGCATCTTTTTTCAGAAAACCACAACCGGCCGTGCGCTCCGCGCCGTGGCCGATGACCACCAGGCAGCGCAGTCCATCGGCATTCCGCTGAACCGCATTTGGGTCATTGTGTGGTGCGTGGCCGGGGTGGTTGCGCTGGTATCGGGAATGATCTGGGGCTCCAAGCTGGGCGTGCAGTTCTCGCTGACGACGATTGCGCTGCGGGCGCTGCCGGTGGTGATTCTGGGCGGCCTGACGTCGGTGCCCGGCGCCATTCTGGGCGGCCTGATCATCGGCGTCGGCGAGAAGATGGCGGAAGTGTTCCTCGGACCGGTGATGGTCAAGGCCTTCGACCTCGCGGGCGGGGGCATAGAAAACTGGTTTGCCTATGTGCTGGCACTGGTGTTCCTGCTGATTTTGCCGGAGGGTTTGTTCGGAGAGAAGCACATCGATCGCGTTTAGCCGCACGCCAGTCAATCAAGACTGGGGCCGCGGCTGGGAAAAGATAGACACAGACCATGCTCTACAGAGAAAACGGGTAGTTCAAAACCTCCTACCACCAGGATCAGCAGATGCTGCCTATCCTGCAGGACCGTATTTTCATGGTGCTGCTGCTGTTGTTCGTGTTCGCAGGCGCGCCTTTTCTGTTCAGCGATTATCTGTTTCTGTCTATCCTGATCCCATTCCTGATCCTTTCTCTGGCTGCGATCGGCCTGAATCTTCTGGTCGGCTACTGCGGCCAGATTTCGCTCGGACACGCGGCATTCATGTCGGTCGGCGCGTACGCGGCCTACAACCTCGCATTACGGCTGCCGCAACTGAATTTTCTGGTGGTGCTGATTCTGGCGGGGTTGATCGCGGCGCTGGTCGGACTGCT
>JANYHL010000126.1 GCA_025359085.1 Gammaproteobacteria bacterium | reverse complement strand
GCCGGGTACGCTCTATCAGGTACCAGGTGCCCAGGCACACCGCCAGCGATACCAGCACCACCCAGGCGCGGTAATTAGGCAGAACCATGAAGCCGAGGTTGGTGGCGCCGGACAACAGTTCGGGCACATCGTAATTCTGGCCCGATACGCCATACAACTCGCGAAAAATACCCTCAAAAATCAGCGCCAACCCCAAGGTGAGGAGCAAGCCGTAGATCGGGTCAATCTTGTAAAGATGTTTGAGAAACAGGCGCTCAATCGCAACACCGAGCACACCCACCGTCAAAGGGGCCAGCACCAGCGCGTACCAATAATTGATGCCGAACTTGTCGAGCATGATCCAGGCGGCAAAAGCACCCAGCATGTACAGTGCGCCGTGCGCAAAATTGACAATGCCCAGCAAGCCAAAGATGACCGCCAGTCCCAGACTGAGCATGGCGTAAAACGCGCCATTGACCAGGCCCAGCAGCAACTGGCCCAGAAAAGCTTGATGGGGAATACCGAAAATTTCCATGGAGGCCCGTCAGTTCATGCCTTGAAATATAAAAAAAGCGGCCAGCCACCTCGGCGACCAGCCGCCTTGCTTGTCAACTTACTTCTTGTTCAGCGCACATTTGGATTCGGCCACCGTGGTGAAAGCCTGCTCACCCGGAATTTTGGCGACCGTCTTGTAGTAGTCCCACGGTGTGATTGAATCCTTGGCCGACTTGACCTGGAACAGGTACATATCGTGGATCATGCGGCCGTCAGCGCGGATCTGGCCCTTGTTGTAGAAATCGTCGATCTTCATGGCCTTCAGGGTGGACATCACTTTGTCGGCGTCCGTCGTGCCAGCGGTCTGCACAGCCTTCAGGTAGTTCGTGGCGACCGAGTAGTCGGCAGCCTGCAAGCTCGACGGCATGCGTTTGTATTTGTCAAAGAAGCGTTTGGCGAACTTGCGGGAAGCGTCGTCCTGGTTCCAGTACCAGCTGTCAGCCAGTTGCAGGCCTTCGGTGTTGGCCAGGCCCAGGCTGTGCACGTCGTTGATGAATACCAGCAGACCGGCAATCTTCATCGTCTTGTTGACACCAAATTCCTTGGCCGCTTTCATCGCATTGGTAAAGTCGCCGCCGGCATTGGCCAGCCCCAGTATTTGGGCTTTGGAGGATTGCGCCTGCAGCAGGAAGGAGGAAAAATCAGACGCATTGAGCGGGTGACGCACAGCGCCGACCACGGTACCGCCGTTGGCCTTGACCACAGTGGAGGCATCGCCCTCCAGCGAATAACCGAACGCATAGTCCGCCGTCAGGAAGAACCAAGTCTTGGCACCGGCCTTGACCAGTGCCGTGCCAGCCACCTTGGCCAGCGCTACCGTGTCATAGGCGTAATGCACCGTGTAAGGTGTGCAGGCATCATTGGTCAGGCGGGCCGAACCGGCGCCAATGGACATGAAGGGACGCTTCTTTTCCTCAGCGACCTTGGCCATCGCCAGTGCCGTGCCCGAGTTGGTGCCGCCAATCAGCATCGACAGGCCATCCTTGTCGATCCATTCGCGCGCTTTGGAGCTGGCGACATCGGCCTTGTTCTGGTGGTCGGCGGTCAGCACTTCAATCGGCCGACCCAGCACCTTGCCACCAAAATCCTGAGTTGCCCACTTAACCATTTCACCGCCGGCCGGGCCATCAATATCGGCATAGACACTGGACATGTCGGTGATGAAACCGATTTTTACGGGGCCGGTGTTCTGCGCCGATGCGCCAAAGCTGAAGCCAATGGCCATGGCGGCAACGAGAGTCTTGAGTTTCATGGTGTCTCCTGATAGTTAGTTATTGAGAAGCGAGGAAAAATAAAAAATTGCATTGGCAAAAGAGGCGTCAAACGCCGAGATAGTCCTGCAGCATGCCCATATTCTGGGCCAACTCCTCTTGTGCAAACTGCTTCACGATGATGCCGTGCTCCATCACGTAAAAACGGTCGGCCAGCGGCGCGGCAAAGCGGAAGTTCTGCTCCACCAGCACGATGGTGTAGCCCTTGCTTTTAAGCGTCAAGATCATCTCGGCCAGCTTTTGCACGATGACAGGTGCCAGACCTTCCGAAATTTCATCAAGCAGCAGCAGCCGTGCGCCGGTGCGCAGAATGCGCGCCACGGCCAGCATCTGCTGCTCGCCCCCTGACAGACGCGTGCCGGGACTGGACGCGCGCTCTTGCAGGTTGGGAAACATCGCGTAAATTTCTTCGACGCTCATGCCGCCCGGTGCCAGGGTTGGCGGCAACATCAGGTTTTCTTCGGCGGTCAGGCTGGCAAAAATGCCGCGCTCTTCCGGGCAGTAACCCACACCGAGATGGGCCACCTTGTGCGGCGCCATTTTGATGGTTTCAACGCCATTGATCTTGATGACACCCTTTCGGCTCCCGGTCAGGCCAACGATAGCGCGCAGGGTGGTGGTACGCCCAGCGCCGTTACGCCCCAGCAGGGTGACGACTTCACCTTCGTTCACAGTCAGATTGACACCATGCAGTATGTGCGACTCGCCGTACCAGGCGTGCAGGTCTTCGATGCAAAGCAGTTCTTTTTTCATCAGTGAGCGCCTTGCAACTCAGTGTCAACGGTGCCCATATAGGCTTCAATCACCAGTGGATTTTTGGACACTTCGGCATACGGGCCGTCAGCGATGATGGCGCCGCGTTGCAGCACCGTGATGCGCTCGGCAATCTTTGACACCACATTCATGTTGTGCTCAACCATCAGGATGGTGCGCCCGACGGACACTTTTTTGATCAGCTGCGTGACCCGGTCCACGTCTTCATGGCCCATGCCCTGGGTGGGTTCGTCCAGCAGCATCAACTCGGGCTCCAGCGCCAATGTTGTGGCCAGCTCCAGGGCGCGCTTGCGGCCATAGGGCAGATTGACAGTCATTTCATCGGCAAAGTCCTGCAAATCGACCTCGGCCAGCAATTGACGGGCCCGCTCATGCAGGGGCAGCAGCGTGCTTTCCGCTTTCCAGAAATGAAACGACGTCCCCAGATTGCGCTGCAGCGCGGCGCGCACGTTTTCCAACACCGTCATGTGCGGAAAAACCGCCGAAATTTGGAACGAGCGAACAATACCGCGGCGCGCCGTTTGCGCGGGCTGCTCCAGTGTGATGTCGGTGCCATTGAACAAGATGCTGCCACTGGTCGGCTGCAAAAATTTGGTCAGCAAATTGAAAAAGGTGGTTTTGCCTGCGCCGTTAGGACCAATCAGCGCGTGAATATGACCACGCCGAACCTTCAGGTCGACTTGATTGACCGCCACGAACCCTTTGAATTCTTTGGTCAAGCCACGGGTCTCAAGAATGAAGTCCACTGACAAATCGCTCTCCGGCTACTGGGTTAAATTGCTAGGCGCCAAGGCCGACAACACGAGAGTAAATGCTAACGATTTGCGCTGGGCGGTGTTAGCGGGTAAGCCCTTAGGTAGTTTTACTGTCCTTAAAACAAGACGGAAAAAGTGACTGGCCAAGTGCCAGACTGCCACTGCCGACCGTGTCCACACGACGAAGCATCAACGTGCTCCAGCTTTAAAGCTCAAAGAGAGGGTTCTATTTTTTAAGAAATTAAATTTCAATTTAAATCTAATATTGAATTATTTTAATATGAATAAAAATTTATGAAATATATAGTCATTTAAATAAATATTAAAAATATTTATTTCTCAAACATGCACGTACCATCGGATGACTAATTTCTGGAGCAAGCTATGTGCGGCATTGTCGGCGCGGTCTCCAACCGCAACATCGTTCCCATTCTGGTGCAGGGCCTGGCCCGCCTGGAGTACCGCGGTTATGACTCGTGCGGCGTGGCAGTTTATGCCAAGGGTTTGCAGCGAGCCCGCAGCACCGCCCGCGTGGCCGAACTGGCCGAGCAGGTCAGCACCAGTCACCTTGAAGGCAGCACCGGGATTGCGCACACACGCTGGGCCACGCACGGCGCTCCGCTGGTGCACAACGCGCACCCGCACTTCAGCCACGGGCCTGGCGCCGATGCTTATAGTCGTCCCGGGCGCATTGCACTGGTGCACAACGGCATTATTGAAAATCACGAGCAACTGCGGTCCATGCTGCAGACCAAGGGCTATGTGTTTCAGAGCCAGACCGACACTGAAGTCATCGCTCACCTGATCGACAGCCGCTATGACGGCGATCTGTTTGAGGCGGTCAAGACGGCGCTGGAACAGCTGCGCGGTGCCTATGCCATTGCTGTTTTTTGCAAGGATGAGCCCCACCGGCTGATTGGCGCGCGCGCGGGCTCCCCCCTGATCCTGGGCGTGGGCCAAGACGGCCAGGAGCACTTTTTGGCCAGCGACGCCATGGCGCTGGCAGGCGTGACTGACCAGATCGTGTATCTGGATGAAGGCGACATCGTCGATATCCAGCTTGGCAAATACTGGCTGTTTGACAGATTAGGCAAGCCGGTCGCAGCGGCACAGCGACCGGTCAAAACCGTGCACGCGCACAGTGGGGCGGCCGAGTTGGGGCCGTATCGCCACTTCATGCAAAAAGAAATTTTTGAGCAACCACGTGCCATTGCCGACACCCTGCAAGGCGTGAACGGCATCGTGCCGGAACTGTTTGACCAGCAGATGAACCATGCACCGGGCAACAACGCCGCCCGCGTGTTCAAAGAGATTGACTCGGTGCTGATTCTGGCCTGCGGCACCAGCTATTACAGCGGCTGCACCGCCAAATACTGGCTGGAGAGCATTGCCAAGATCCCGACCCAGGTGGAAGTGGCGAGCGAATACCGCTACCGCGAGTCAGTGCCCAACCCACGCACCCTGGTCGTTACCATCACCCAGTCCGGTGAAACCGCCGACACCTTGGCCGCGTTGCGCCACGCCCAGAGTCTGGGCATGACGCACACATTGACCATCTGCAACGTGGCCACCAGTGCCATGGTGCGCGAATGCGAGCTCACCTACATCACCCGCGCCGGGATCGAAATTGGCGTGGCGTCGACCAAAGCCTTCACCGCGCAGCTGGCCGGTCTGTTCTTGCTGACGCTGGCGCTGGCGCAAGCCAAGGGCCGCTTGAGTGAAGCCGAAGAAACGCGCCACCTCACCGCCATGCGCCATTTACCTGCCGCCTTGCAGGCCGTGCTGGCGCTGGAACCCCAGGTGATTGCCTGGTCCGAAGACTTTGCCAAAAAAGAAAACGCCCTCTTTTTGGGCCGCGGCCTGCACTACCCCATTGCGTTGGAAGGCGCGCTCAAGCTCAAGGAAATCAGCTACATCCATGCCGAGGCCTATCCGGCGGGTGAGCTCAAGCACGGCCCGCTCGCCCTGGTGACCAGCGCCATGCCGGTGGTCACGGTAGCACCCAACAATGCGCTGCTGGAAAAGCTCAAAAGCAATATGCACGAGGTCCGCGCCCGGGGTGGCGTGCTCTATGTGCTGGCTGATGCCGATAGCCACATTGAGTCAGGTGAAGGCATTCACGTCATTCGCATGCCCGAGCATTACGGTGAACTTTCGCCGCTTCTGCATGTGGTTCCCCTGCAGTTGCTGGCTTATCACACGGCGTGTGCCAGAGGCACGGATGTGGACAAACCGCGCAATCTGGCCAAGAGTGTGACGGTGGAATGAGTCCGCCCAGTGCTGATGCTAGTTGTTCATTGCCAATACAGTCTGAGACAGCGCAATAAACTCTGAGACTTGGCAATGAAGTCTGAGAAACAGTACTGAAGTTGGAGCTGGTGTTCCTGCAACTACATTTGTGAAAACGGCTCCAGCATCCGTGCGGCCGGGATGGAAAACTAATTTTAAGGATGCGTTTTAAGTCGTAAGCAGATCCTGTAGAAGTGGGAAACCGAAAGACCGCTGTGCAGTGGGCGCTACAGCACGGGGAGTGTCAGGATTTCTGTGTGTGAAGCGGATTGGATGTTAGCTGAGGCTTGAAGGCTTTTCGGATTCAATCTTTTCAAAGAGGCCCCTGCCAGGCCGCCGGAGGCACCCCCCCGGTTGTCTGGCAGCGAAGTCTTTCAGGCTATGCGGCCTGGGTGAAACGCTCCTTGTACAGAATGGCAAACTGATTCATGGCCGCCTTCCAATGCGGCGAGGCCCGAGCCCAGTTGGCGGTGATGTTGCGCAGTGCCAGCCAGATCAATTTGGTGGCGGCGTCGTCGCTGGGGAAGTGCCCCCGGGTTTTGAGTATCTTGCGCAGCCGTGCATTGACGCTCTCAATGGCATTGGTCGTATAGATCACCCGGCGCACCTCGGGCGGGAACGCAAAGAACGCAATCACCTTGTCCCAGACCCGGCGCCATGCGCCCACCACCGTCGGGAATTTGACATCCCATGGCCCTTGTTCAAACGCATCAAGCTCGGCCAACGCAGCCTCCGCACTGGGCGCTGTGTAGATTGGTTTTATGGCCGCTGCCAAGGGCTTGCGGTCCTTCCAACTGGCATAGTCCAGGCTGTTGCGAATCAGGTGCACGATGCAGGTTTGCAGCGTGGTGGCGGGGTACACCACAGCGAGTGCCTCGCCCATGCCCTTGAGGCCATCTGTGACCGCGATGAGCACGTCGTTGCAGCCTCGGGTCTTCATGTCGTTCGTTGAAGACCTTCATCCAGAACTTGGCCCCTTCGGTGTTCTCAATCCAGATGCCCAGGATGTCGCGCGTGCCATCGGGTAGCATCCCCAGCGCCAGGTAGACCGCTTTATTGCGCACCACACCGTCCTGGCGGATCTTCACACGCAAGGCGTCAAAGAAGACCACCGGGTACATCGCCTCCAGCGGGCGGGCCTGCCATGTGGCGACCTCGCTCAAAACGGCGTCAGTGACGCTGCTGATGAGGTCAGGGGAGACGTCAACGGCGTACATCTCGGCCATGAAGCCTTGTATCTCGCGCACTGTCATGCCGCGGGCATACATGGCGATGATCTTGTCGTCAAAACCGGTGAGGCGACGCTCATGCTTGCCGATGAGTTGGGGCTCAAAGCTGCCTTCACGCTCGCGGGGCACGTCAATGCGCAGGGAGCCTGTGTCGGTTAGCACCGTCTTGGGACTACTGCCGTTGCGGTGGTTGGTGGCGCCCTCGGGCTTGACCTGTCCGCTGGTGTAGCCCAGGTGGTGACTCATCTCGGCGCTCAGCGCTCGTTCGATGAATGCCTTCTTGAAGTTCTGAAAAATGTCTTCGAACTCCTCCTTGGTGACAGGGCCAGGGATTAGCTCCTCAAGTAGCTTGGCTGAAATTTGCGGATGTGACGATTTGCCGCTGATAGCGGGCTTGTTGATCTTGCGGGGCATGAAACTCCTTTGGGAGAATGGTAACTTGCCTTCGTCAACCGTGATTTTCGGACATGGGATTTGGCTTGGGATGATGTTTTGGCGAATGGCCGGCAACCGTGTAACTGATGCAGAAAGCATGAGTTCATTTCGCCGGTATCAATTAGATTTACCGATGAAAAACTGTGCGACTTTCGAGGTCGTTAACTTGCACCTATCGTTTCAATAATTGCGAGGCAAGACAAAATGGAATTCCAATTCGAACCAACCCGGTTCTTTTGCTATAAATTCGGACGGTATAGGAAACTCTGCAAAACTCCGCCGACTGTGTGCTTGAAGTAAGCCCGGCCTGAGAAAATATTCCCATGAAACAAGCCAGCCTGAAGCTCGATCTGAACGTCAAGAAGACGCGTAAACAAATGTCCCTTGAACAGATGGAAGAGGTGGTGCCGTGGGCTGCGTTGGTCGAACTCATTGCGCCGTATTACCCAGAAGGAAAGACCGGTCGCCCCCCGTTCTCGCTGCAGACCATGCTGCGCGTTCAGACGTGAAGTTGGTTCGAAAAGTGCGGGTGTCCGAGAGAATCTGACTACACTGGAAAGCTACGCATCAATTGAAAGACCGCGAATGGCACTCTTTTTGCTGAAACCCGTAATCTGGAACACCAACGGCTATACAAAACCATCCGGCGTGAAGGTGTCGAAGAAATCCTATCCCGGTATACATGGTTATGGTCATGAGGAATGGAACAACGCGGATTGCATGAGGATTGTCGAACGCAAGGCGGGATACCGCGTATTCCACACTGAAGGATTAAAGCGCGCTCCCACAAATGAGAATGCCGGGCAAACCTTCGTTTTCATGACTGCATCAAATTCTGGCAAGCAAATGTTGGTTGGGGTGGCCGGTAATGCCACCTACCTTGGTGATGATGAAGATAAATCCGAGCGGTTGCGACTGGTAGGTAAACTGAAACTGGGGCATCTTTGGAAGGATGCATGGGAACTTCCGCGAGTGAAGTCCATCAATAATTACGATGAAAAGAATTTCCAGAAAATATGGAAGTCAGGGGCGGGATGGATGCCAAACTGGATTTCGCCCGAAGAAACCTTTTGGTGGCCAAAAGAGCCCGTCGTTCTTAATCCCACCTTCATCACCGGTAAAGCAGCATTACCAATGATGTTTGGGGCGCATCAAATTATCGACACATCGGTGGCCGAGCGAATCATGCAAAGCGTCGAGCCCAACAATAGAGACCAGGGATGGATGCGGCTTACCAATGCGATGCATATTGCGCCGCAGGATCCAATTGATACGGCGTTACTGCGCAGGAGCACCTCAACGCAAACAATTGCGATAACAACTGCACGCCTGGGTCAGGGACGGTACCGGTTTGACCTTGAAGCAATCTGGGGCGCCAAATGTTCTGTCACTGACATATCGCAATCTGAAGCACTTAGAGCGTCACACATCCTCTGCTGGAAAGAATCCTCCGACGATCAGCGGTTGGACCCCAACAATGGGCTACTCCTCTGTGGAACTTTGGATGCCTTGTTCGATAAAGGATTGATTTCGTTTGAAGACAACGGCGCTATGCTAGTTTCAAAAATGATTTCAAAACAAGATCAGAGACTAATGGATATCCCCCAGTCAATCAGGCTGCCACTCAACCCAAGTCAAAAGCAGTACCTGAAAATCCATCGGGATAAATACGGATATCCACTTTGATGCGCTATGACCGTTAGGTCGCTCAGAGGCAAGGTGCATCGATGTGCCCTGCGGTTTTGCCGAGTGCTTCAGCAGGCGCAAGGGCCATCCAGTTGGTCGAAAATCGTAGAGTCAAGCCAGTCTCAAACTTTATCGCGTAAATCAAATTCCCTTTACTCTATGGAATGGAAATGTCTCAGACATTAATTGCGTGAAGGCCTGTAGAAGGAAAAAGGTCTTACTGGTGATGCAGTCTCAGACTATATTGGCAAGGAACACTAGTGATGTTGCTCTCACAAACACGTTGCCGCGTCAGGCGGTGAGCGGCAACGCATTACGCGGCCGCCAGGGCTGTGCCGCCGTCGTTCCAGGCGTGGACGACAGGCTCGGTGAGGTCATGATCGTAACCAAGGACGCTCAAGGACGCGGTGGCGAGCAGCAGGCGGCGTGCTTCTAACGGTGCGAGTCCGATCCAGCGCACGGCAAAAATACGCAGGATTTCACGATGACCAAAGACGAGCACATTGCCGCCGCCTGCGCGAATACGGCTGATGGCGCGGTCAGCACGCGCAGCCACGGCATCGAGCGTCTCGCCGCCGGGGCTGCCGTCGCGCAGCAGACGCCAGCCGGGGCGCTCCACTTCGATATCGACCGTGCGTCTACCCTCGTAGGCGCCGTAATCCCATTCCATCAGATCATCGTCAGCCTCGATCTGAGCGTACGGAATGGCGAGCTCGGCGGTACGGCGGGCGCGCTGCAGCGGACTCGACAGAATGCGATCGAAGCGCAGCCCGGCCAGGCGGGCCCCGACGGCGCGCGCCTGGCGTTCGCCTTGCGCAGTCAACGCAAGATCGGTACGACCGGTATGCTGTGCTGTCAGCGTCCACGCGGTTTCGCCGTGGCGCACAAGATAGACCCGCGGCAGTGCCTGGCTCATGTTTTTTCCATCGCGCTGTTGTATTCGCCACGGCGCGCAGCCCGATTGCACCTGGCGCGCTGAAGCAGCGCTTGCTGTGCCGCCGGAACGTGCGCCACCTCGCCTTGCCAAATCTCCATAGCCGGTTGCTGGATGGCGCGGGCGAACGAAAACGCCAACGGCCAGGGCAGTTGCGACTTGAATCTAACATTCATGGCATTCAAACGGGCCGAGGCCAGTTCACCGGATTGGCCACCCGACAAGAACGCAATCCCCGCAATGGCGGCGGGAACAGTTCGCAAGAGACATTTCACCGTAGCGTCGGCCACCTCGTCTACCGTTTCTTGCTTGGGGCAAGTCAGCCCCGCAAGCACCATATTGGGTTTCAGAATTACGCCCTCCAGCATCACCCCCTGCATGTAAAGCTGGCTGAAAACCGTTCGCAGGACTTCCTGCGTTACTTCAAAGCACCGCGCCAGAGTATGGTCGCCGTCCATGAGAACTTCCGGCTCGACAACGGGGACCAGTCCGGCTTCCTGGCACAACGCGGCATAGCGCGCCAACGCCTGCGCGTTGGCCTCGATACAACCCCTGCTGGGAAGACAATCGTCCACGGCAATCACCGCGCGCCACTTGGCAAAACGGGCGCCCATTTGTGCGTATTCAGCCAGTCGCTCGCGCAATCCGTCCAGACCTTCGGTTATTTTCTCTCCGGGATGCCCGGCCAAGTCCTTAGCTCCGCTATCAACTTTGATGCCGGGAATGATTCCCGCATCGGTGATCACTTTAACAAAGGGAGTGCCATCTTTCTTCTGCTGGCGGATCGTCTCGTCGTAGAGGATCACGCCACTGATACTCTCACCGAGCCTGGGCGTGGTCACGATTAACTCCCGCCAGGCGTGCCGGGCCTCCTCGGTCTGGGCAATGCCCAGACTGGCAAATCGTTGGTTGCAGGTCGGATTGCTTTCATCCATTGCCAGCAGGCCCTTGTCGTCGGCGACCAGCGCCCTCGCGGTGTCTATAAGCTCTTGCGCATTCATTTGGGGTCACTCCATTTCCAGTTTCGGATCTCCGGCATATCCTGGCCGTTCTTGTCGATGTATTGCTTGTGCTCTATCAGTTTGTTCTTGAGTTGCTGCTTCAGTTTGATGCCAGCATCGCCGGTCTGCGGCAGGCGGTCAATGGTGTCCATGACGAGGTGGAAGCGGTCCAGATCGTTCAGCACTGTCATGTCGAAGGGCGTGGTGATGGTGCCCTCTTCCTTGTAGCCGCGGACATGGATGTTGTCGTGGTTGGTCCGGCGGTAAGTCAGCTGGTGGATCAACGACGGGTAGCCGTGGAAGGCGAAAATGATCGGCCTGTCGGTGGTGAAGAGCCCGTCGAAGTCTCGGTCGCTTAAGCCGTGCGGGTGCTCTGTTTGTGGCTGCAGCTTCATCAGATCGACGACGTTGACGACCCGGATTTTCAGCTCGGGCAGATGCTCGCGCAGAATGGAGACGGCGGCGAGCGTCTCCAGCGTCGGTACGTCGCCGCAGCAGGCCATGACAACGTCGGGTGCGACACCCTGGTCGTTGCTGGCCCATGCCCAGATGCCGATGCCCGCAGAGCAATGCGTGACGGCGGCGTCCATCCTCAGCCACTGCGGCGCCGGGTGCTTGCCCGCGATAACGACGTTGACGTAATGGCGGCTGCGCAGGCAGTGGTCCATCACCGAGAGCAGGCAGTTGGCATCCGGCGGCAGGTAAACACGCACGACTTCGGCCTTCTTGTTCATGACGACGTCTATGAAACCGGGATCCTGGTGGGTGAAGCCGTTGTGATCCTGGCGCCAGACATGCGAGGCCAGCAGGTAATTCAACGAGGCGATCTTGCGCCGCCACGGCAGGCGCGACGTGACTTTGAGCCACTTGGCATGCTGGTTGAACATCGAATCGACGATGTGAACAAACGCCTCGTAGCAGTTGAAGAGACCGTGCCGCCCGGTGAGCAGGTAGCCCTCGAGCCAGCCTTCGCACTGGTGCTCGCTAAGCATTTCCATCACACGCCCGCTGGGGGCGAGAAGCTCATCGTTCGGCATAATCGCGGCGTCCCATTGGCGCTTCGTCACTTCGAACAGCGCTTCCAGGCCATTGGAGAGCGTCTCGTCCGGGCCGAAGACCCGGAAATTCCGCTGCTCGTCGTTAAGCTTAGCTACATCGCGCAGAAACGGCCCGAGCACATGCGTGTCGCCGACGCCGCGCACCCCCGGCACGGGCACGTCGACCGCGTAGTCGCGAAAATCCGGCATCTGCAGGTCGCGCAGCAACTTGCCGCCGTTGGCGTGGGGATTCGCACCCATGCGTCGGTCACCCTTGGGTGCAAGTTCGGCCAGTTCCGGCTTCAGACGGCCTTGACTGTCGAAGAGTTCCTCCGGCCGGTAGCTCGTCAGCCAGTCTTGCAATAGCTTGAGATGTTCGGGATTCGTGGCCGGGTCGGACAGCGGCACCTGGTGCGAACGGAAGCTGCCTTCAACCTGTCGGCCATCGACCTTCTTCGGCCCCGTCCAGCCCTTGGGGGAACTGAGGACGATCATGGGCCAGCGTGGACGCGTAAGGTTGCCATGGATGCGGGCGTCCTGCTGGATTTTCTTGATCTGCTCCACCGCTACATCGAGCGTCGCGGCCATGGCCTCATGCATCAGCTCCGGCTCGTGTCCCTCGACGAAATAGGGCGTCCAGCCGTAGCCGCGCAGCAACTGTTCCAATTCCTCGCGCGTGATGCGGGCAAGAAGGGTGGGGTTGGCAATTTTGTAGCCGTTGAGATGCAATATAGGTAGTACCGCGCCGTCGGTCACCGGATCGAGGAACTTGTTGGAATGCCAGGCGGTGGCCAGCGGGCCGGTCTCGGCCTCGCCATCGCCGACGACGCACGCAACGACAAGATCGGGATTGTCGAACACCGCCCCGAACGCATGGCTGAGAGAATAACCCAGCTCGCCGCCCTCGTGGATAGAGCCCGGACACTCCGGTGAGGCGTGGCTGGGAATGCCCCCAGGAAATGAAAACTGTAAAAAAAGCTTGCGCAACCCGGCCTCGTCCTGGCTGATGTCGGGATAGACCTCGCTGTACGAGCCCTCAAGGTAGGTATTGGCAACCACCACGGGGCCACCGTGTCCGGGACCACAGACGTAAATCATGTCGAGGTCGTATTTTTTGATGACCCGGTTCAGGTGCACATAGATGAAGTTCTGCCCCGGCGTCGTGCCCCAATGTCCGAGCAACATGTGCTTCACATCCGCGAGCACCAGCGAGCGCTTTAATAGCGGATTGTCGTAAAGATAAATCTGGCCGACCGAGAGGTAGTTGGCGGCGCGCCAGTAGGCATCCATGTTGTGGAGCAGTTCCGGTGTGAGGGTGTTGGTTTTCATGGTTTAAGTTTCTATATGTGCGTCGAGGTCAACGCCGTATCGATGATCGTCTGCGCTTCCTCTGCGATGCGGCACAGGTGTTGTTCGCTGCGAAAGCTCTCTACATAGATCTTGTAAATATCTTCCGTTCCTGATGGGCGTGCAGCGAACCAGCCGTTCTCGGCAATCACCTTCAAGCCGCCGATGGGAGCGCCGTTGCCGGGTGCTTGGGTGAGGATGCTCTGAATTTTTTCGCCGGCCAGGTCCGTGCATCGAACCTGCTGCGGCGAGAGCTTCGACAGCATCTTCTTCTGTGCCGGGGTAGCGGGCGCCTCAAGCCGGTCGGAGAAGCATTCGCCGAACTCGCGCGTGAGCTCGCGGTAGATATCACCAGGGTCGCGACCGGTCCGTGCCGTGATTTCTGCGGCGAGCAGTGCCGCAACGATGCCATCCTTGTCGGTGGTCCAGGCTGTGCCATCACGGCGCAGGAACGTTGCACCGGCGCTCTCTTCGCCGCCAAAGCCGAGCGAGCCGTCGAACAGGCCATCCACAAACCACTTGAAGCCCACAGGTACCTCGAAAAGTTTTCGGCCAAGCTTTGCCGCCACGCGATCAATCATCTGGCTGCTCACCACCGTCTTGCCGACTGCGGCTTCGCTGCCCCACCTTGGCCGATTCTGAAACAGGTAGTGGATGGCGACTGCAAGATAGTGATTTGGCGGCAGCAAGCCCGCTCTGCGGGTCACAATTCCATGCCTGTCATGGTCGGTGTCGCAGGCGAACGCGATGTCGAAGCGGTCCTTGAGGCCGATCAGGCTCTGCATGGCGTAGGACGATGACGGATCCATGCGAATCTGACCATCCCAATCGACCGTCATGAAGCGGAACGTCGGATCGACGAGTTCGTTCACAAGCGTGAGATTTAAACCATAGCGATCGGCAATCCTCGCCCAGTAGTGGACGCCGGCGCCGCCGAGCGGATCCACGCCCATGTGAATGTTCGCGCCACGAATCGCATCCATATCGAGCACATTGCCGAGATCGCTCACGTAAGCATTTAGAAAGTCGTGGCGGTGAATGGTACTGGAACGCAGTGCCTTCGCGTAAGGCATTCTTTGCACGCCCTGTAGACCGTTTTTCAGAAACTCATTGGCCCTGGCTTCGATCCAACTGGTCACGCCTACATCTGCCGGCCCGCCGTTAGGCAGGTTGTACTTGAAGCCGCCGTTGTCGGGCGGGTTGTGTGAGGGCGTGACGACGATGCCATCGGCCAAGCCTGCAGTGCGCCCGCGGTTGTAGCTGATTATGGAGTGAGAAACCGCGGGAGTTGGTGTGTATTCGTCGTGCTGCGCGAGCATGACATCCACGTTGTTGGCCGCCAGCACTTCGAGGGCGCTGGCACAAGCCGGCACCGACAGCGCGTGTGTGTCAATACCGAGGAACAGCGGGCCGCCGATGCCGTGTCGTTGACGGTAATCACAAATCGCCTGACTGATGGCATGGACATGCCACTCGTTGAAGCTATTTTCAAAGGAGGAACCCCGATGTCCCGAGGTGCCGAACGCAACCCGCTGCCCCTGCTCCGAAAAATCAGGCACGCCAGTGTAGTAGGCCGTAACAAGTCTGGGCACGTCGACCAGCATTGATGCCGGGGCCGGCTTGCCTGCCAGAGGGCTTACTTTTGCAGGCGCATCTTTGGTGTTACTCATACTTGATTGGCCTTCGTCAGCATTTCGTTTTTGAGGCGACTTGGAGCATCAGATCGCTCCATGACTTGGCGAAGGCTGCGCTGCCTTCGCGCTGCAGGAATGCGCTCGACCAGACCAGCCATACATAGTGAGAAGTCATTCGCGTAGCGGTACCAGCGTCATGCCGCACTTCGGACAACTGCCCGGCGCGTCACGTATGACCTCCGGGTGCATGGTGCAGGTGTAACGAGTACTGATCGTTGCCGTTGCGGCACCTTGGGCTGTTGACCCCGCGTGTCGATGATCCTGAGCGGGAGATTGGTACGAAAGGTT
Source organism: Gammaproteobacteria bacterium (assembly GCA_025359085.1). Classification (GTDB taxonomy): domain Bacteria; phylum Pseudomonadota; class Gammaproteobacteria; order Burkholderiales; family Burkholderiaceae_C; genus Rhodoferax. Next base: position 10,420 of record JANYHL010000126.1, on the reverse strand, counting down.
CATTTTTGTCTTCATGTCTGACTCCTTGTCAAATTGTGGGTTGAGATCGAGCTTAAAAACCTGCGCCGGGCGAATGGCACCGACAACAGTGTTTGCCAGGCGCCCACCATGGCTACTGGCAAATCGATTGTTCTTCAGCGGTGGACCAGCACCGGGATCCTGGAATGCGTCAGCAGCCATGGCGGCCGCAGACACACCGGCTGTGACTTTGGCGTTGACTCTCACGTGGCAGCCTTCTTAACAGGCTGCGGGTTGGTCGGCGCCGTTGGCAAATTAAACACTGCATTTCCCGACATGTGGCGCAGTCCGTTGTGTTCGCCCCTGCGCAGTACAAGGTGAAGAAACACGATGACGCTCAGGATCGCCGCAAAGAAGCACCACACCGAGATGAACCAGGTCGTATAGAGGAAGTAGGTTGCGGCAAAGGACAACAGCGCCAGAACACCAAATACCTTCACCAGTCGGTGCGTGGACAGAATCGGACTGATGGTGGTCGACATCAGGTACAGAGTCATCGTCGCCGCCGCAAAGAAATGCGGCGAGATGTACTCGATGTGCTGGCCCGTTGGCCGCGAGACAATCGGGAAAACCACCAGGATGTAAAGCAGGTACGCGCCCACGGCGGTGCCGGTCGCGACGAACGCGAGAAGCGCTCGTGGGCGCCATCCCGGTGGCTCAATGAGCAGCACGGCCACGGGCACGTAGACCGGCCACAGCACATGCGAGAAGAAGGAATACACATGAGTCAAGACCGCGTTGAGCAGTGGCGCCTCGTAGTGAAACGTCAACCAGATCACGCCTTCGCTCAACTGCTGGATTGCGAACAGCAGCGGGATTGCGGCAAACGGTAGTTCGCGTGGACGATTCGCCAACCTAAGCGTCAGCGCGCTAATTCCGAGCAGCAAGGCGCCCGCAGAGAAGCTGGCCGTGGCAGAGAAGCACATTTAGTTCACTCCGCCAAACCGGTCGACGCGACCGACGTAGAGGTCGCTCCTGGACAACGGAACTGGCCATTCACCCCGATTGGGCTTGGACGCGACGATCTGGTAGATGCCCGTGCTGCCGGCCTCGAAGTCGAGCGCGCAGGCGGCCATGTACAGACGCCACACGCGATAGGTGGGCTCGTCGACCTCGTGCAGTGCCGCCTCACGGTTGGCCTCCAGCCGTTGTACCCAGTGCCGTAGCGTCAGCGCATAGTGTGGCCGCAGTCCTTCCACATCATGGATCTCAAAGCCGGCCCGCTCCATGCCAAGCTGGATGTTGCTGACGCAGTCGAGCTCGCCGTCAGGAAAAACGTAGCGGTTGATGAACTCGGTGGTCACCGACTTCTTCCAGCCCTCCTCGTCGTGTGTGATGCCGTGATTCAGGAACAACCCGCCCGGACGCAGGACGCGCCGGACGATCGTCAGGTAGGTCGGCAGGTTGGCCAGACCCACATGCTCGAACATGCCGACGCTCGACACCTTGTCGTAAACGCCTTCGCCGGCTAGATCCCGGTAGTCGCGCAGTTCCACTGTCACCTGATCCTGCAACCCTTCGTCCCGGATGCGCTGCTCTGCATACTCGAACTGCTGGCGGCTCAGCGTGATACCGTGGGCCCGTGCGCCGTGGTGCCTGGCAGCCCAGCACACCAGCGCACCCCAGCCGCAGCCGATGTCGAGCAGCCGATCGTCGGGCTTCAGCCGAAGTTTGCGGCAGATGTGCTCCAGCTTGTTACGCTGCGCCTGATCCAGCGACTCATCAGGACTCGTGAAATAGGCGCAGGAGTACACGCGCTCCTCGTCGAGCCACAAGCGATAGAACTCGTTGGAGACGTCGTAATGGAACGATATCGCGGCATGGTTCTCAGTCTTTGAATGGGTCTTGACGGTAACACCCTGCAGCGAAGAGGAGAGGCCCCGCGGACCGGGGCGTGCGTCGTTTGAAGCCCGTACTCGAAAGGCAGTGATTAGTGCGCCCAGCCGGTCGCGGAAAGACAATCGAATCGAATGCAGATGATCCTTGAGGCGGAGCGCTGCAAAGAAATCACCCTCAATATCGATATCGCCCCGAAAGTAGGCTTCCACAAGACGCAGGGGGCTGCGTCCCAGGAACATGGAACAGACAACGTTCGGATTGCGGCACACCAGGGTGAACCGCGGTTCCGGCTCGTTCAGTTCTGCCCTGCCGAGTCTGATGGTAGTGCCGTTCCACAAACGCAACGCGAGGCCGCCATCGAAGCTGTGAAACAGGCGCTTCAACAGATTCGACACTTCGGTAGCGCCGGCCACACTCAATGGGGAAACCAGTTCGCCGGCTTCGATGGTGCTTGTCTTCATGGTGACTCCTTGATACAAAGCAAGTTGAAATGCGTGGCGGCATCATTGGCCATCTGTTTCGTGCACCAGCGCGCATAGACGCCGCCGAGCAAACGGCCAAGCCAGGCTCCCGGTGCATTGGCCAGCGCGGTGCTTCCATCGTGAAACGGAAACGATTGATCAGACATTGCGGCCTTCGATGGGCGGATCAAGCCGCGTGCAAAATTCCCAGACGAAATTGCATTCGCGCATGCCATCCGCAATCCGTCCACCGAGAAGACCACGATCAAATATCATTTCGTCCGGCAAGTAGGAATTGAACATCGCGTTATCAATCTGGCAGACCATTGGCGTCATCTCCGGAATACCCACAGAGACCGCAAGTTCATGGAACATGCAGCGCGTGATCTTAATTTCAAAGCGCTGCGCCGAGCGCTCGACGACTTCCATCTTGTTCCAGCGAACCAGTCCGCTGCGGTTGTTCTCTATCTCCAATTCCGAGAAGTTCTGAAAATTCCGCTCCTTGTGAACCGAATCAAACTGTAGGTTCTGCGTGGCCGTGCCGCCGGTTAACAGCGCGACACGCATGATCTCGAACGCCTTGTGTTGACCTATTTTCTGCTTAAGGTTGAGATAGACCCAAGCTGGCAACGCGGCGAGATCAACCAGTTCGCGTGGAAATCGTCCGTCGATCGTCTTCTTGAATCGCCCGAGCGTGAACTTACAGCGCAGAAGAAACAATCTTGGAAATCGCAGCTCTTTCCCCAGCATGTGAAGCAAGAGCGGCGCTGTCACCTTCTTCATATCGAATTCCGGAGCCATGGACACCTTCCTACATTGGTTTGAGATTTACGTCGGCGCTTGCTGCGACGCCTTTGCCAGCGGGGCAGCGCCTACTGAAAAAGTGCCGACCGACGCCAAGGCGACTTGAACCGGCCGCGCGGTCAATGTGGCGGATATGACCAACTCGTCACGTTCGTATGCGCCGAGCGCACCATGCGCCAGCAAAAAGTTGCTTTTTGAACTCGTCCCTGCCACCGCTAGGCCCTGCATCACTTGAACGCCTTGATCAACGCCTTGAACTGCACATGAAGCGATTTATCGTGTGGCGTGACGGGTGGGATCTTGCGGTCGATCCCAAGCAACTCGTACACGGCCATCTGGGCTGCGCGCACTGAATACTCTACTGTAAAGACGACGTCATCCGGAATTTCGACAAACTGGCTGATGAATGCGAGATTTTTCGAGCCAACAGGAACAGGTATCGGTCGATCGCTGCACAAGCGGGGCATGAACATGCTCGTGATGTAGGGCATTCTGCAAGGAATGCAGTTAGCCGATTCAAGGGTCGCCGGGTCGAATTTCAGGTGACCACAAAGCTCCTGCAAAATCTCCGCGCCATTGCATTCGGCCATGGGCCTCGCTACGAAATTGCCAATCCGGTCCGGAGACAGTGCGTAGCCCCAAAACACCTGCACGTCGGCAGGCTGGTCCCGGAAGTGAGGTTGATGTGCCAGCACAATGGACATCAGCCAGTTCGAGTCCTTGAACGTCACCAATCCGCCGATGCCCGCCTCATTGCCACTGAATTGATTCATCTTATTAAAGAATGCGGGGTTCTTCAGCGTGACGGTAAACGATTCCCACCAAGACTGCGCGATGCAACTGTTAAACGCCGCAGGATTGCCGAACTGTGGCCGGCCTTGCGCCAGCTGTTCCCAGAGAGTCCAGCCGTCGCTATCTACCTTGGTCAACTTGCCAGGTGCGCTCGTCATTGAACCCAGGCTGGAAGCATCGGTCATGGAGCCGTTTTGCAGAAAGACGAGGTCACTGTCATTCACGGCAATCAGCTCGCTTTTATCCAACAACCGACAATGAATACCGGTCACGACGAACTGGCCACTTTCGCTGTTGTGATCGAGGTCTGTCACCTTGCAATCACGGATCAAATGAACGCCCTGGGCTTCGAGCCAGGTTTGCAAAGGTAGAACGAGAGAGTCGTACTGGTTGTAGATGGTGCGCTTGACGCCCGCAAGTGTTTCGATGCGAGAGAACTCAAGCATGAAGCGGTGCAGGTAGCGTTTGAATTCCACCGCACTATGCCAGGTCTGGAAAGCGAATGTGGTGGCCCACATGAACCAGAATTCAGTCTCAAAGAATGCGGGCGAAAGCCAGTCGGTAATGCAGCTTGCAGCCAACGCGTCTTCGTCGGTATTGCTAAGTTTCAGCAGTTCGACACGGTCCTGCATGGAGAACCCCATCGACGTTACCGGAACCCGCGCACGGCGGCTGTCTACCAGCCGCGCCATCGAATGCGCCTGGTACTTCTCATTGAAGTCCACAGTTTCGTCGAATACCGTCTTACCTTTGTTGTGCAGTGAGGGAATCGATTTGAAAAGATCCCAGGTGCATTCATAGTTGTCGGTGGTCAGCATGCGTCCGCCTCGCAACGAATACCCGCTCATGTGATCTCCGGCTCCATCCAGACTTCCGCCCATGAGGGACGTCGCTTCGAGGATAGAAATATTCTCGCCACGCATTCCACCGTCGCGGATCATGAAAGCGGCGGCAGCCAGTGTTCCGATGCCCCCTCCTACGAGATAGGCTTTTGATTTCGTGCTCATGTCGTCGGGCTCCTTAAACCGTTGGATGTGCGCCGATACAAGCGGGCGAAAGGCAAGACCCGCAGTCGTCGCGAATGGGACCGGAAGTTGATGTTCAAACGTGAGCCTATTCCAGTTGCGGGATTACTACTACCGCTGGGGACTCACTTGACCGGGTGTCACTGCCGTGTTGGGTGTCTCCGGCGCTGCCGCCTTACCTGGCTGACGGATGCCTGCCAGCTTGGTGCGCTTGAGCATCAGCGCATTGATCGCCACGATGAGGGTACTGCCGGACATTGACATTGCGGCGACCTCCGGACTAAGGACGAATGGGTACAAGACGCCCGCAGCGAGGGGGAACGCGATCGCGTTGTAACCCACCGCCCACCACAGGTTCTGGTGCATCTTGCGCAAGGTTGCGCTTGAGAGTTCAATCGCGGCGACGATGTCATATGGGTCACTCTTCATTAGCACGACATCGGCACTTTCCATTGCGACGTCGGTGCCGGCGCCAATGGCAAAGCCGACGTTAGCCTGGGTCAGCGCTGGTGCGTCGTTGACACCATCGCCCACCATTCCAACTTTCTTGCCGGTGGCCTGCAACTCTTTCACCTTCTCGGCCTTTTGGGCTGGCAGCACGTCGGCCAGCACCATGTCGATACCGAGATCCGCAGCGATGCGTGAGGCCGTGGCCGCGTTGTCGCCGGTCAGCATCACCACTTCGATGCCGCGCTCGCGCAGCTTGGCCACCGCCGCTTTGGAACTTGGCCTGATCGCATCGGCAATGGCGATGAGGCCAATCACGCGCGCTGCCTGGGATACATGGACAACAGTGCGACCGTCCCCCTGCAGGCGAGTGGCCTCGGCCTCCAAGGGGCCGAGTACCAGCTTTTGCGTATCCATTAACAGCCGGTTACCGAGAAACACCGTTCCGCCGACGGTCTCAGCGCGCGCGCCCATGCCGTCGAGGCTCTCAAACCCTGTTGGCGCTTCAACGGTGAGGTTCGCCGCCCGACGCACGATCGCCTGGGCCAGTGGATGCGCGGATCCCTGCTCGACGGCTGCGGCTGCGGTCAACACCACATCCTCGGTGACGCCTTCCGCCGTGACAATTTCCACCACCTCCGGCTGCCCAACTGTAAGCGTGCCGGTTTTGTCGAAGACGATGACGTTGAGCTTGGTGGCATCTTCCAGTGCCGAGGCGTTCTTGAACAGAATGCCGTTCGCGGCGCCCAGCCCGGTACTTACCATGACCGCCATCGGCGTCGCTAGTCCCAACGCATCCGGACAGGCGATCACGAATACCGTGATGGTCAGCGTCACCGCCAACATCAGCGACTCGCCTATCCACCAGAACCACACCGCAAAGGTCGCAAGACCGATGACGATCGCAGCAATCACCAGCCATTGCGCCGCCTTGTCCGCCAGCAGTTGTGCCGGCGCTTTCGAGTTCTGCGCCTCCTGCACCAGTTTCACAATCTGCGCCAGCGCCGAATCTGCCCCAACTTTGGTCGCCTTGTACTGAAAACTGCCGCTCTTGTTGATGGTCGCACCGATCACCGTGGCGCCCGGCCCCTTCTGCACCGGCATCGACTCGCCGGTGAGCATGGACTCGTCGACCAGCGATTCGCCGGTCTCGATTGTGCCGTCGACCGGTATCTTGTTGCCCGGCCGGATCACGACAATCTCGCCCGCCAACACCTCGGCGGTCGGAACTTCAATCTCTGCCCCATTGCGGATCACATTGGCCTTGGCCGGAGTCAGATTCATCAATGCCTTGATGGCGGACGACGCACCAGCGCGGGCGCGCATTTCGAGCCAGTGGCCGAGCAGGATGAAAACCAGCAGGACGGCTACGGCTTCAAAGAACTGCCCTCCTTCATCGAAGAAGAAAGTGGTAACCACGCTGAAGATATACCCGGTGCCGACGCTCAACACGATCAGCGCCGCCATGCCCAGGGTACCCTTCATGAGTGCGCGCCAGGCGGAGACGAAGAACGGCCAGCTCGGATAGAGGATGGCGAGGGAAGCAAAGCCGAACAACCACACGCCGAGGTCGATCCCGAATGGCGGCGCCGGTGGCGTAAAAAGTCCCATCGGTGAGTAGATAAAAATCGGCACCGCGAAGATCAGGCAGATCCAGAAACGGTTGCGCATGTCGCGCACCATGGCCGGCAGATCCATGCCGTCATGGCCCATCTCATGCGCCATATCGGCCGACATGGCGGGCTGCGGGCCAGACGCTGCGTGGCCCTTGTGACCCTCGTGACCCGTGTGACCTCCATCTGCGGCGGCGGCCGACACGGGTGCGGCCCCGGGAGCCGTCGCGGCTTTCGGATCAGCTGCGGACGCGCCTGAGGCGGCTTTTGGCGTACCGGCCGCGGGCGCTGAGGTCTGCGCGTCTGGCCCTGCCTTGCTCTTGTCGTCGCCGGCAAAGGCATCCTTCACCCAAGTGCCAAACTTTTCAATCGCCCCAGGCTCCTCATGGTCCTGGTGTTCGTCGGCTACGGGAGTGGACGGCGCGGATGCTGGCGAGGCGGCGGAATCGTCTGTGGGAGGTTTCGGCTCAGTGGCAACGGGTGTTGACGACGGTGCGACGGGCGGGGCTTGGTCGCTTGTTGCGCCACCAGCCGAAGCGGCCCGTACAGGTGCCGGGACAGGCTCGTCCAGGGGCGGTACTGGCTTGTCGGCTGCTGTCGCGGAAGGTGGCGCGTCCGGCACTGCTTTCTCGTGTTTCTCGTCGCCTGTTGACTCCTTCCCGCGCTGGTGCACAAGTATCTTGATATCGGCGACTCCGAGTAGCGTTTCGTCGTAACGCACCGTGGCGTTGCCCGCAGCGTAATTGACCGTCGCGCTATCGACGCCCGGTACCTCGCCCAGTCGTTTTTCGACTTCGTCCACCGTCAACACCGCCAGCATGTCGCGCATTTCAATCACACTCGTTTTCATCACTTCTCCTTAGAGGCTACGGGTGTTGATGCGGCGCAGTCGGCGTTTTCTTGTCCTGTTGCCCGTCCTCTGCAGGAGTGGCCGGATTGGGCGGGGTGGCAGCAGGCGCAACCAGGGCCGCATTTGGCACAGCGGGTGCTGGAATCGGAGGCGGGGCGCCCGGCGGCGGTTTAGCCCCCTGACCTTCGTCGGGGGGAGCGGCTGGCGAAGGCATTGCCTTTTTCGGCGCAGCGGGCTTGGGGGTAGACGCGGAGCCCGTTGCCGCATCCGGCATTGGCGCTTCAGCGTGCTTATGCTCCGGCCTATCGTCTGACTGATGGTCGGACTTGCTCGCGCTGTCACCCTCGGGCTTGGATTCGACTGCGGATTGCTGCCCGCGCTGGTGCACGATGACCTTGATATCGGCGACTTCAAGCAGAGTTTCGTCGTAGCGGACTGTGGCGTTTCCCGCGGCGTAATTCACTGTCGCGCTTGCTACACCCGGAACCTCTCGAAGCCGCTTTTCCACTTCGTCCACGGTCAATACCGATAGCATGTCGTGTACTTCAATAACGCTTGTTTTCATGAGGTCTCCTTGATGGTCTTCGTATGTTGGTGTGGGCTGTCTTTGTGGCTCTCTTTCGAGATCGCGAGCGAGAGCGTTCGCGCACCCGATTCTGGTTGGTTGACTTTCTTGCTCATGGCTATTGCCTCACCCACTTACGATGCAGAAAGTTGTAAATGGGCACGTAAACCAGACCCGCATAGGCGCCATAGAGGAAACTCTCAATCAACCCAACGAGAAAGCCCCACCAACTGAGCCATACGAAGCCCGGTAATACTTGCTCTAGAAGCGCAGTCATGTGCATGCTGGATGGCGTCAGCAGGCCATAAACGACACAAAAAACAAATGTAAACGCGGTCCACATCCCCAACGACCAAGTCACTACTCTTATATTCAACATAGTGCTTCCCTAAAATTAAAGACCAACATTTATCTGGTCAATGGTGATGCCCCGGCCGTGGTTCCAAATTGCGTTGCGCACCGTCTTTGCTTGCAGACTTGGGGTCAGCATGATCACCACCGTGTCCGCCATGCCCTCCGTGGCCGAACAAATGCATCGCGACCATCCCGGCGAAGAACAGCACCCAAACCCAATTTTGTGAAAACCATTCCATGATTTGCTCCGCTAGCCGCAGCAACCGCCCTTGACTTGAGGTTTCTGAGCAGTGTTGGTGGAATCCACACCATAGCCAACGTCTTTCAAGACCGATTTCAGTTGATCGTGCGAGGTCAGATGCTCGTCGTAACGCACTGCCGCCTCGCCAGCCGAGAGTGACACTACAACCTCATGGACTCCGTTAAGTGCTTTCAATGAGTGCGCGACACTTTTGGTACAGCCTTCGCAAGTCATACCGGTTACCTTCAAAGTCTCTGTTTGCATGGTGATTCTTTTTTTCACAGGGTTGAATAGAAACCATTGAAAAATGTATCCCACCGACTCGGAACGCTCTGTGCGGGAGCACACACAACCAATAAAGTGACTGTCATAGCCAACCTCCCGTGAACCCGGCTCGACGCAAACCGTCAACGATGCACTGGCACTTTCGCGTGAGTTGCCACAACAGGCCGGTACGATAATTTTCAATCATCAAAATGATCGGCCCCTGGTTAAGCCCGAAATGCCACGGTGAAACCCACCAGCCATACGGATTGCCAGGCGCTCCCGGGTGAGACGGGTTGAAAGATGCTTTGAAGCCGTAGGAGTTGAACTCGGTCAACTTGGCCTGATGCACGCAATAGTCGAGCGCGGGCAGCACGATTTCGGGAGCAAATGGCAGCGATGCCACCAACGCCCACGGCGCCAGAGTGCCGTCGTCGGGGCCGTACGGCACGCCGCGCCCGACGTAATCGAAGAATTGGCGCTCGATGCCGTTGATCTTGATGCTGTCGGGGCCGGGGCCTTCGCTGGCAGTGATTCCCCAACAATGGTGACCATAGTCCTTGAACCCGAGTGGGTTGTCGATCGCGTACTGTTGTTGCACATAAGTTGCGCGGCGGCTGTTCTCGAAATAATCGATCCCTTTATCGCGCATGAAAGCGTCCCGAATGCCGCGAAAATCGATCCAGACATGCGAGAGCTGGTGCGTGAACAACGGCCCGGCGTACAGATATTCCTGTCCGTAACAGTGTTCCCACCGATAAGTGGCGGCCCAGGCCGCATAGCTGCTCTCGGGCAACGGATGGGTCGGTGAGCCCAGCCCCAGCACATACAACAACAAGGCCTCGTCGTAGCCTTCCCAACGGTAGTTGAGGAAGCCGCTCTCCGGCTTCCAGCCGTGCGTCACGGTGTCACCTTGGTTTTGTGCCCATTGCCAATTGGCGCGGCGATAGAGCGCGTCGCCCAAGGTGCGGATTTCACTCTCGTCGGCGCTACTGGCATCGAAATATAGCGCTGCCGTCAATGCGCCAGCCAGCAAAAAAGCGCTGTCCACGGTCGATAGTTCGCATAGCCATGCGCGACGGCCAGTCTGCATATCGAGAAAATGATACTAAAACCCCTGGTAGCCGGTAGCATCAGGCTCTGGGCC
>JANYHL010000028.1 GCA_025359085.1 Gammaproteobacteria bacterium | reverse complement strand
CGACATGATGGGCTGCATTTCCAGATACAGATTATCTGGTGGCGGAACTGGTGGCAAGCAGCGCAATCAGTTTGAGCTCGGCTGTGGACATTGGTGACATTGGGTCAGCGACTACCTTTGAACGCGATTGATACTGCGCTTGGTCATGCCGGTGGCTGTAGCAGTTGATGCTGCAAATTCTTTGGGACGACCTACACCTCGCGGCTGAATAGTGGAATCAGTTGTTCCACTATTCAAATCCACAAAGCGTTGCCCTTGTTCCTCAGGATGCAGCGTCTCCCAAATCTGTTTCCTGCGCTTGGTGTAGCCAGTGCGCTGCCTGCTTGGCCGGGGACTTGGTTGACTTGGTGGACATTGACTAGACGCCTACTATTGACACTAACAATCGAGTCAGATCAATGCACAGTCACGGCGCGGTAGAGCGACCAGGCAAGGCATGAATTTTTTAAGCAACTGACAAACAAGGCAAAGCGAACTTGCCCCATTGCTCGATTGTTTATTTGAACTGTCCCGCCAGTGCCCCACGGGTCATAAAATAAAAAAGCCTGCTAACAATTAAGTAGCAGGCTTTCTATATGCCGTAAGGCTTGTAAGTGGTGGGATGTGCGGGGGTCGAACCCACGACAAACGGATTAAAAGTCCGCTGCTCTACCAACTGAGCTAACATCCCTTCTGACCATCCAGTTTAATTCTCATTAAGCTGGAAAGCCTCAAATTATAACGTCATTTTTTGAGCTATTTCAAAGTGCCAGCCTTGCTCGCTAATGGGAGACGCATTGCTGCGCCATATTGTCCTGCCCACTAGGGCTTCGAAAAGCGATTTCGCGCTATTTGCCTTGCCCAGGAGCCTGGGCTAAGGTTCGGTTGACAGGGGTTTGGGCGACCAAGCGGGGAGGGGTATCTACCGCGATTGAGGCAGAGCTTCCCTCAACTTGTCGGCGGGCCTCCAAATGCTTGCGGCAGGTGGCATTGATGAGCTGCAACTCGGCGAGAGTTTCATCGATCCGGGCGCGCTTTTGCTCCAGTTCCTTGATAGCGGTATCGGTGCGGTCAATCACGAAACCGAGTTGCTGCGCGCGGCCCTCGCCGTGGTCGCCATACAAATCCAGATAGCGCTTGATCTCCGACAACGCAGAGCCAATGGACTTGGCCCGCAGAATAAGTGCCAGTCGGGCCCGGTCGCGCCGGGTATAGACACGCGCACCATTGATGCGTCGAGGCGCTAGCAGGCCCTTGTCTTCATAAAAACGCAAAGCACGCAGGGTGATGCCGAACTCCTGGCACAACTCGGTAATACCGAACAACTCGGTGGCTCCTTCGTCGCGATGCGCGTCGACAAAGGCCTGAGCGTCGCTCATGGCCGCAGCAGCCGCGGCAACACGCTTGGTGCGTGCTCGCGGTGCATGGGCTACAGAAGAGTTTGACGCCACGGCCATGTCTGAAATAGGGAAATCAGATGACGCGCTGCAGACGCATGGCGACGCTCATGTCGCCTGTCACCTTGAGCTTGCCCATCATGAAGCCGGTGGCCGGTTCCAGATCGCCTGCCAGCATGGCGTTGAGGTTGTCTAGTGTGATGCCGACTGTGCAGTCCGCATCGTCGGTTCTGTTGCTGACCGAGTTGGGCGAAGATTTTGCGTCAATGTAAATCACACCGTCCTCGCCGCAGTCAAATTTGAGGGTGGCTTCAAGGCCGCTGTCGGCACCAACTTTGGTGCGAATGGCTTCGGTGCAGGCGTCGAGGTTCATGGGTTTCCTTGTAAAAGAGGGGCATCAAATGCGGCTGCTTTGACTGCGTTTGCATCCTATCAGAGTCGCATGACGTGAAGTATAGGGGAAATACTTATACGCAATATAGTTGACGTTAACGTTACCTTTATGTCTAATCCGGAGCAATCAAGAGGGTTCAATTCAATGCCAGTTATTCGTTCAAAAATCAATGCCAAATCCGATGCGTTCACCGTCAACGCGCAGCGCATGCATGAATTGCTTTCAGAAGTCCAGCGCCTGGAGCAGATGGTGATTGCCGGGTCTGAATCCAAGCGTGACAAGTTCGAAAAGCGCGGCCAACTGCTGCCGCGGGAGCGGGTGGCTCGTTTGCTCGATCGTGGTTCTCCGTTCCTGGAACTCAGCCGCCTGGCCGGACTCAATATGCACGATGACGATGGTAAAAAATCGGTGCTTGGGGGCGGCTCGATCGTTGGCATTGGCGTCGTGGCGGGTAAGCGCTGCCTGATTTCTGCGAGTGACAGCGCGGTCAAGGGTGGCACGGTAGCGCCGATGGGCTTGCGCAAGGCTTTGCGTGCGCAGGAAATTGCGCGTGAGAATAAATTGCCTGTCATCTACCTGGTTGAAAGCGGTGGTGCGAATCTGATGTACCAGAGCGAAATTTTCATTGAAGGCGGGCGCAGTTTCGCCAACCAGGCGCGCATGTCGGCGCAGGGCCTGCCGCAAATAGCGGTGGTGCACGGGTCTTCCACGGCCGGCGGCGCCTACCTGCCGGGCTTGTCGGACTACGTGATTCTGGTGCGCGGGCGCTCCAACATCTTTCTGGCCGGCCCGCCTTTGGTGAAGGCGGCCATCGGCGAGGATTGCACCGAAGACGAGCTGGGCGGCGCCGAGACCCATGCGCAAGTAACGGGCCTGGGTGAGTATCTGTGTGAAGACGATGCCCATGCCATTGGCATGGCGCGCGAAGTACTGGACAAGTTGCAGTGGGACCTGGCGCCGGGCGAGACAAGTTTTGCCGACCCTTTGTACGACGAGCAGGATTTGCTGGGCATCGTGCCGGCCGATGAACGCGAACCTTACGACGTGCGCGAGGTGATTGCACGCTTGGTCGATGGCTCTGATTTTCTGGAGTTCAAGGCCGAGTACGCCAGCGAGATGATGTGCGGCCACGCCCGCGTGCAGGGCCGGCTGGTGGGCATTCTGGGCAACAACGGCCCGATTCAGCCCAGCGGTTCCACCAAGGCCGGGCAGTTCATCCAGCTGTGTGACCAAACCGGCACACCGCTGATCTTTTTGCAGAACACGACCGGCTACATGGTGGGCTCGGTGGCCGAACGCAGCGGCGCCATCAAGCATGGCTCCAAGATGATTCAGGCGGTCGCGAACGCGCGGGTGCCCAAGTTCACCGTGGTGCTGGGCGGCTCTTATGGCGCTGGCAACTACGGCATGTGCGGTCGCGGTTTTGATCCGCGCTTCATCTTTTCCTGGCCTACCGCCCGCACCGCCGTGATGGGCGGCGCGCAGGCGGCCAAGGTGATGGATATCGTCAATCGAGCCAAGATCGAACGCACCGGCATGGCAGCCAACGAGGAAGCCCTGAAGGCCATGTCGGACGGTCTGCGGTTGCGGCTGGACAAGGAGTCTGCGGTCCTGTTTGGCACCGCCCGGCTGTGGGACGACGGCATCATCGACCCGCGCGATACGCGCCGCCTGCTCGGGCTGTGCCTGGCGCTGGCGCAGGAGGCACAGAGCCGCCAGTTGCACACCAACACCTTTGGCGTGGCGCGCTTTTAAAACATTTTATTTTTCATTTCAAATTGATTAATCAACTGCGAGGTTTCCATGAAATTCACCCCCGAACACGAACAAATCGCCGACACGGTGCGCAAGTTTGTTGCCAAAGAGATCAACCCGCACTTGCCGGCGTGGGAAGCCGCACAGCAGTTCCCGGCGCATGCCTTGTTCAAGAAAATGGGCGACCTGGGGCTGCTGGGCATCAAGTACCCGGCGGAATACGGCGGCATGGGGCTGGACTTCAGCTACTCCATGGTGATGGCCGAGGCTCTCGGTGAGTGCAATGCGGGCGGCGTGCCGATGGCGATTGGCGTGCAAACAGATATGTGTACGCCGGCGTTGGCGCGCTTTGGCTCCGATGAACTCAAACGCGAGTTTTTGGCCCCCAGCATCGCCGGCGACATGGTGGGTTGTATCGGCGTCAGCGAGGTCGGGGGTGGCTCGGATGTGGCAGCCCTGAAGACCACGGCCAAGAAGGACGGCGCCGACTACCTCATCAATGGCTCCAAGATGTGGATCACCAATGGCATGCAGGCCGACTGGTGCTGTCTGCTGGCCAATACCTCAGAGGGCTCAGTGCACAAGAACAAGTCGCTGATCATGGTGCGCCTGGACAGCCCCGGCGTCACGCGGCAAAAAATTCACAAAGTCGGCATGGATTCAAGCGACACGGCGCAATTGTTTTTTGACAACGTGCGCGTACCCCAACGCAACCTGATCGGGCAGGAGGGCATGGGCTTTATGTTCCAGATGCTGCAGTTTCAGGAGGAACGGCTGTATGGCTCCGCAGGTTGCCTGCGCTCGCTGGACCGCCTGATTGACCAGACCATTGACTACACGCGCCAGCGCCAGACCTTTGGCAAGCCGATTTTGCACAACCAGGTGGTGCATTTCCGGCTGGCCGAGTTGCGCACCGAGGTCGAAGCCTTGCGCGCCTTGACCTACCGTGCGGTCGAATCCTATATCTCGGGCAAGGACGTGACCCGGCTGGCGTCCATGGCCAAGCTCAAGGCCGGGCGCCTGAGCCGCGAGGTGGCTGACAGCTGCCTGCAGTACTGGGGTGGCATGGGCTACACCTGGGACAACCCGATTTCGCAGGCCTACCGTGACAGCCGTTTGATGTCGATTGGCGGCGGTGCCGATGAGATCATGCTGGGCATCATCTGCAAGCTGGAAGGCACGCTGCCGGGCAAAGGGCAATGACGAATGCTATGAATTACGAAGCTATAAGTGTAGAGCAGACGGGGGCTACGGCTCAGATTACCTTGAACCGACCGGCATTGCGCAATGCCATGTCGCTGCAGATGGTGGCTGAGTTGCGCGCCGCGCTCATCGCCCTGGAGGCCGATGGCAGCGTGCGCATCGTGGTGTTGCGTGGCGCGGGCGGGCATTTTTGCGCTGGCGCTGATTTGCAGGACATGGCAGCCGCGCGCATGCGGGCTAGGCAGAACCCTCCCGAGCCCGGTCAAGCGGGCGCCGCGCCCGATGTGGTGGCGCAGGCCAACGCCCGGTTCGGCGAACTGTGTGTGGCCTACGCCAACACGCCGCTGGCGCTGGTGGTGGTGCTGGAAGGCAGCGTGATGGGTGGCGGGTTGGGCTTGGCCTGCGTGGCGGATGTGGCGCTGGCTGCTGAGTCGGCGGTATTTCGTTTGCCGGAAACCGCTTTGGGCCTCGTGCCGGCCCAGATTGCGCCGTTCCTGGTCGAGCGTCTGGGCTACTCCCAGGCCAAGCGGCTGGCGGTGACGGGCGGGCGCTTGAATGCGGCCAACGCCTTGGCGATAGGCCTGGTGCATGCGGTGCATGCACCAGAGCAGATTGACGCCGCACTTGCAGCCGTGCTGACGGATATTCAAGCCTGCGCCCCAGGCGCCATCGCGGCCACCAAGGCGCTGATGGCGAAAGCACGCCTGGGCGAGCCCGCCAGCCTGGTGCAGGAGGCTGCCCTCATTTTTTCCCGCGCCGCACAAGGCCCCGAGGGGCTGGAAGGCACCACCGCCTTTCTGCAAAAGCGCAAACCAAGCTGGGCCCAGCAATGACTTTCTCCAAAATTTTGATCGCCAATCGGGGCGAGATCGCCTGTCGCATCATGCGAACTGCGCGCAACCTGGGCTATAGAACCGTCGCCGTCTACAGTGATGCCGACCGAGACGCGCCCCATGTGCGCCTGGCCGACGAAGCCGTGCATATCGGTGGCTCAGCGCCAGCCGACTCCTACCTGCGGGTGGATGCCTTGCTTGAAGCCGCGCGCAAGACCGGTGCCGACGCGATTCACCCCGGTTACGGATTCCTGAGCGAAAACGCAGGCTTTGCCCAGGCCTGCCTGGACGCCGGGCTGGTGTTCATTGGACCGCCGCCTGCCGCCATGCTGGCCATGGGTGACAAGGCACGGGCCAAGCGTCGCATGCTGCTTGCTGGCGTGCCCTGCGCCCCAGGCTATCTGGGCGAGGAGCAGGACGATGCGCGCCTAAGCGAGGAAGCTTCGATGCTGGGTTTTCCCCTGCTGGTCAAGGCCGTGGCCGGTGGCGGGGGCCGCGGCATGCGCCTGGTACGGGCGGCCGAGGAGATTGCGCAGGCGATCGTTGGCGCGCGGCGCGAGGCGCAAAGCGCTTTCGGCGACGGCACCCTGATGCTGGAGCGCCTGATTGACAACGGCCGCCATATTGAAATCCAGGTCTTTGCCGATGACCACGGCAATGCTGTCTATCTGGGCGAGCGCGACTGCACGGCCCAGCGCAGAAGGCAGAAAGTGATCGAAGAAGCGCCGTCGCCCGTGGTCAGTAGCGCGATGCGCGAAGCCATGGGCCAGGACGCGGTTGCGGCGGCGTTGGCCGTGGGCTACCGGGGCGCGGGCACGGTCGAGTTCATCGTGGATGCCGACCTGAAGCACTATTTTTTGGAAATGAACACGCGCTTGCAGGTCGAGCATCCCGTGACCGAGCTGGTGACCGGTTTTGATCTGGTGGAGTGGCAACTGCGGGTGGCGGCGGGCCAGCCCCTACCGGCCTGTCAGGCCGACATCAAGCTGACGGGCCACGCGATTGAGGCGCGCCTGTATGTGGAAGACCCGTACGCCGGTTTTGCGCCGCAAACCGGCACGGTGCGCTGGTGGCGCCCGCAACGGGCCCTGTTTGAGGGTGTGCGCATTGACACCGGCATTGAAGAGGGCAGCGAAGTCTCTCCCTATTACGACCCCATGGTGGCCAAAGTCATCGTGCACGGGCGTGACCGTGATGACGCCATCCGGCGCCTGCGCGCCGCGCTGGAGAATGCGCCTCTGCTCGGGCTGCACAACAATGGTTGCTTCCTGGCTGATCTGGTGAATCACCCGGCCTTTCGCGGCGCGGCGATGACGACTACCCTGATTGAGCAATGGCAAGAGAATGGCGAGGCGCTGCTGCAGCGCCCGCTGCCGGGCGACGAAGCCTGGTGTGTGGTAGCGGCGGCGTTGGCCCTGCAAAACGGCCCTAACTGGCGCGCCGACAGTGTGGCGGCCTTTGATATTCCGTTGCGCTGCGATGAGGTCACGCAAACGTTGCGGGTTCACCCGGATCGGGTGGGGCAGGTGACGGTCACGCTGGGAAGTCAAAAGCATCGGGTGCGGATCATCCACTTCAAACATGGCGAGCTGCGTTTTGAGATCGATGGCGTGACGCGAACCGCCATTGCGCTGCGGCATCAGCAGGAGTTGCACATCGCTCTGAGTGGTAGCTCTTTTGTCTTCCATGAGGTGTCGCCATTCCCGAACAAAGACGCTGCGCTGGACGCCACCCGCGCGTTAGCCCCGGTGGCGGGCAAGGTCACGCAAATTCAGTTTGCGGTCGGCGAGCAGGTGCAGGAGGGACAGGCCCTGATCTGCGTTGAGGCGATGAAGATGGAAATGTGGCTGACGGCGCAGGCCCCCGGCACGGTGGCGGCATTGCATGTGAAAGTCGGTGAGCAAGTGGAATCGGGTGCTTTGTTGATTGAACTTGAACTGCAAGACAAAAAGGAAACATGATGGACAAAGCAATTCTGACTTGCGCCTTGACGGGTGTGCTGACCAACCCCAAGCAACACCCGGTACCGGTGACTCCGGCCCAGATGGCGGCCGAGGCGCGGGACGCCTTTAACGCGGGTGCGTCCATCATGCATGTGCATCTGCGTAGCCAGGAAGAAGGCATGGGGCACATGCCGTCCTGGAATCCTGACGTGGCTGAAACAGTGGTCAATGCCATCCGGGAAGCCTGCCCGGGTGTCATCATCAACCTGACGACTGGCGTCGTCGGCAAGGATATATCGGGCCCGTTGGCCTGCATCCGGCGCGTCAAGCCTGAGATTGCCGCCTGCAACGCGGGCAGCTTGAACTACCTGAAGATCAAGGAAGACGGCAACTGGGCCTGGCCGCCCATGGTGTTTGACAACCCGGTGGCCAAGGTTCAGCAATTTCTGGACGTGATGGACGAGTGCAATGTGCACCCCGAGTTCGAGTGTTTTGATGTTGGCATCGTGCGCTCGGTGGGCATGTATCTGAAAGCCGGCATGCTGAAAGCCAAGATGGGCCGCCCTGAATACAACCTCGTGATGGGCGTGGCGTCCGGCATGCCGTGTGACGCTGATCTGCTGGCGCTCCTTCCCCGCTGGATGGCGCCGGGCAGCGTCTGGCAGGCCACGCTGATTGGCCGCGCCGAAATCTGGCCGCTTCATCAGAAAACCGCCGAGTTGGGTGGCATGCTGCGCACCGGGCTGGAAGACACGTTCTATCTGCCCAATGGGGAACGAGCCAAGGGCAATGGTGAATTGATCACGGCCCTGGCCGCGTGTGCACGCCACGCCGGTCGCTCTGTCGCCAGCCCGGCAGAAGCAAGAGTCCTGCTCGGACTGGCGCATTAATGAACGACGCACCCCACCCAGGCAGGTGGCGGGCGTTCCGTTGGTGGCAGCGTCAGCCCGTTTTTTGGCCACGGCGCGCGCAGGGGTGGCGCTTGGCGTCAAGGCGGCCGAGGGGGTCGAGAAAAGGTAGGTCGGCTGATTCTGTCGGGTATAGTCCTCAGGCGGCTGCCCGTAGCTCAGTTGGATAGAGCAACAGCCTTCTAAGCTGTGGGTCGGGGGTTCAATCCCCTCCGGGCAGACCATAAACAGTGGGTTTGCTGCTATTATTTTTGAATAATCTCCGCAACCCACCGCGTTTCCACCGCGTCGGATTGACCTTTTCTACCGCCCTTCGTTTCCGATCTGCCGTGATCCTTTCCCGGCATGCCCCAGTCATTTACTGACGGTGCGGATGTTGTCAATATCAGAAGCTGTTTTGGCACAGAGGTTGTGACACTGAAATTTCTTGATGCGCTCGGCCGGCCTGTGATAACTTCATCGCCGCCATGACCCCATCTGCTTCGGCATAGGGTTAGCCCTCATCAATATTGGTTGTACCTTAATTAGAATGAGTGCAACCAATTTTATGAAAAGATGCAACCATGGCCACAGTCACACTCGGAATCAAGGTTGATGAAACCCTGCGTTCACGCATCAAGGATGCGGCCACTGGTCAGGGTCGAACCTCCCACTGGCTCATCAAACAGGCCGTCATCCAATATGTAGAATGCATTGAGCGTGGTCGTCTGTCGCAAGGTGCAACCGCAGGTGCAACCAGTGCGGTCGAAGCGGTCGAAGCGGTCGAAATTGACGACGCCGATGACTTTCCCCTGCCAGTCGAGCCGGTGGGTTCGGCACCACAACCGTTCCTGGACTGGGCGCAAAACGTGCTGCCGCAGACCGAAATGCGCGCCGCCATTACCTCGGCTTGGCATCGACCCGAACCCGAATGTTTGCCGATGCTGGTGCAACTGGCGTATGTGACCGACCCGCTCCAACGCGCTGCCATTGAAGACGTAGCCACCCGCCTGGTAGAAGGCTTGCGCAGCAACAAAGACAGCGGCGGCGTGGAAGCGCTGGTGCAGGAGTTTTCGCTCTCCAGCCAGGAGGGCGTGGCGCTGATGTGCATGGCCGAGGCGCTGTTGCGCATCCCCGACAACGCCACCCGGGACGCGCTGATTCGCGACAAGATCAGCCACGGCGATTGGCATTCGCATCTGGGCAACTCGCCCTCGATGTTCGTCAACGCCGCCGTCTGGGGCCTGATGCTCACGGGCAAGCTGACCGCCACCGCCAGCGAGAAGAGCATGGCGAGCGCCATCACCCGGCTGATCGGCAAAGGCGGTGAGCCCTTGATCCGCCAGGGTGTGCACCGGGCCATGAAGCTGATGGGGGAGCAGTTTGTCACCGGGCAAACCATCTCCGAGGCGCTGGCCAACAGCCGCGCGCTGGAGAAAAAAGGGTTTCGTTACTCCTACGACATGCTGGGCGAGGCCGCTACCACCGAGCTTGACGCCGAGCGCTATGTGGCCTCGTATGAACAGTCGATCCGGGCCATCGGCATGGCTTCCAACGGGCGCGGTATCTTTGAAGGCCCGGGTATCTCGGTCAAGCTGTCGGCGCTGCACACGCGCTACAGCCGCGCCCAGCGTGATCGCGTCATGGGCGAGTTGCTGCCGCGCCTGACCAAGCTGGCGTTGCTGGCGCGCCAATACGACATTGGCATCAACATCGATGCCGAAGAGTCCGACCGGCTGGAGCTCTCGCTGGATCTGCTGGAAAGCCTGTGTTTTGATCCGGCGCTCAAAGGCTGGAACGGCATCGGCTTCGTGGTGCAGGCCTACCTCAAGCGTTGCCCTTACGTGATTGACCATGTGATCGACCTGGCACGTCGCAGCGGCCGCCGCCTGATGATTCGGCTGGTCAAAGGCGCTTACTGGGACGCCGAGATCAAACGCGCGCAGCTGGATGGTCTGGACGGCTACCCGGTCTATACGCGCAAGGTGCATACCGACGTTTCTTACCTGGCCTGCGCGCGCAAGTTGCTGGCCGCACCGGAGGCGGTTTACCCCCAGTTCGCCACCCACAACGCGCAGACCGTGGCCTCGATCTACCAGATGGCTGGCAACAACTACTACGCGGGCCAGTACGAATTTCAATGTCTGCATGGCATGGGCGAGCCGCTTTACGAACAGGTGACCGGCACCGTGGCGGACGGCAAGCTGGGTCGGCCGTGCCGCATTTACGCCCCGGTGGGTACGCACGAGACGCTGCTGGCTTATCTGGTGCGGCGTTTGCTTGAGAACGGCTCCAACTCTTCGTTTGTCAACCGCATTGGCGACCCCAAGGTGCAGGTTGAAGATCTGGTGGCTGACCCGGTGCGGGAGGCACGAGTGATTGAGGCTGAGGCGGGCCAGCTCGGCGCGCCCCACCCGAAGATTGCGCTGCCGCGCCAGTTGTTTGCTGCGCTTGGCGCGCAGTCGCGCCTGAATTCGTCGGGCTTGAACCTGGCCAACGAACAACAACTGGCCTCGCTCGCGGCGGGTTTGCTGCGCAGCACACAGGGCAGTTATGCGGCCGTGGCAACCGTTGCTGAGGTGGCGCGCGTGAACCCGCCAACGGCAGTCGCCGATGGCTGGCAAGCGGTTTGCAACCCGGCCGACACGCGCGACCAGGTGGGCTGGGTGCGCCCGGCGACAGTGGCAGAGGTGGAGCTGGCCACCAGCCGCGCAGCCCGCGCCACGCAGATCTGGCAGGTCACGCCGCCACAAGAACGTGCCGCCTGCCTGAAGCGCGCTGCCGACTTGCTGGAGCAGCGCACGCAAAGCATCCTGGGCTTGATCGTGCGCGAGGCCGGCAAGTCGCTGCCCAACGCCATTTCCGAAGTCCGCGAAGCGGTGGACTTCTTGCGCTATTACGCGGCGCAGGTGGAAGCCACTTTTGACAACCAGACGCAGCGTGCACTCGGCGTGGTGCTGTGCATCAGCCCATGGAATTTTCCACTGGCGATTTTTGCCGGGCAGGTTGCTGCGGCGCTGGCCAGCGGCAACTGTGTATTAGCCAAACCGGCGGAACAAACCCCGCTGGTGGCCGACCTGATGGTGCGCCTGCTGCACGAAGCCGGGGTGCCGCTGGATGCCGTGCAACTGGTTCCGGGCAGTGGCGACGTGGTAGGCGCCGCGCTGGTGGCGCACCCGCTGGTGGCGGGCGTGCTGTTTACCGGCTCCACCGAGGTGGCGCGCCTGATTGCTCAAACCTTGTCACAGCGACTGAGCCGGCAGGGCCGCTGCATTCCGCTGATTGCCGAAACCGGCGGCCAGAATGCCATGGTGGTCGATTCGTCGGCACTGGCCGAGCAGGTGGTGGGCGATGTGCTGTCGTCGGCCTTCGACTCTGCGGGCCAGCGCTGCTCGGCCTTGCGCCTCTTGTGTATTCAAGAAGATGTGGCCGACCGCGTGATCGGCATGGTCAAGGATGCCATGCGCGAGTGGGTCATGGGCAACCCGGATCGCATGCACACCGACGTGGGCCCGGTGATCGACGAGGATGCGCGCGCGCAGATTGAGCGCCACATTGAGCGGATGCAAGCTGACGGGCAAACCGTCACACGCATGGCGCGCGACGAAAGCGGGGCCCAAGGTCATTTTGTGATGCCCACCCTGATTGAAATCGACCGCATCGAGCGTTTGCAGCGCGAAGTGTTCGGCCCGGTGTTGCATGTGCTGCGCTACCGGCGCGACGACCTCGGCGCCGTGCTGGATGCCATCAATGCCACCGGCTACGGCCTGACTTTTGGGGTGCACAGTCGGATTGACGAAACCATTGCCCAAGTCACGCAAAAAGTGCAGGCGGGCAATATTTACGTGAACCGCAATGTGATCGGCGCCGTGGTGGGGGTACAACCGTTTGGCGGCATGGGCTTGTCCGGCACGGGCCCCAAGGCTGGAGGACCGCTCTATCTGTACCGACTGTTGCAGCAAGACGATGCGCAGCCCAACCCCGGGCTGGCTGCGCTGGCCGTCTCGCCCGCCAGTCGCGCGCTGGTGCCGGGCAACGTCGAGCGTCCGCTGGCTGCGCCTTCTACCCTGCCAGCGCTGCAGAGTCTGATGGCGAGTTTGCGAGGGCCCAAGCTGGCCGGCGCACAAGGTGGGTTCAACGGCGTTGACAGCGCGCAAGCGGTGGCTGCCTGTGAAGCTTACCGGGCCGGCAGTGTGCTCGGTCAATCTTTCCTCCTGCCCGGCCCCACTGGGGAGTCGAACCGCTACCAACTGCTGCCGCGTGGCGCGGTCTGGGCCGTGCCGCAAACGGCGCTCGGCTTGATCCACCAGCTGGCAGCGGCCTTGGCCAGTGGCAACCCGTGCTGGATCGAAACGCCGCCCAGCGACAGTGCGGTGGCCGCTGTGCTCAGCACGCTGCCGCCCGAGGTACAACGCTTTGTGCAGCAGCGCAGCGCCGACCAATTGCACAGTGAACTGCACTTGAGCGCGATGTTGTTTGAAGGCGATGGCGACGCCCTGCAAGCCTTGTCGCCCCGGGTGGCGCAACAGGCTGGGGCCATCGTTCGCATTGAAAGTTTGTCACCGGCGCAGTTGGCCGCCGGTGCCTGTTACGACCTGAGCGCCCTGATGCACGAGCAAAGCATCAGCACCAACACGGCAGCGGCAGGCGGCAACGCGCAGCTCATGACCATGGACTGACTCACACAAGCACCCTCAGGCGCCAGACCCGAGTCGTTTTTTGATTCACAACCAACCATAACGAGGAGACAACGATGAAATTTAAGACGCCGCCATGACGTTGGGATTGACCGCAGTCCAAGCCAAAACACAAAACCAGACCATTCACTTTCAGGAAACAAACATGAAACTCAAAACCACACTCCTCCCCCTTTTTGGCGCTCTGGCGCTGGCCTTTGCCAGCCAAGCCTACGCGCAGGAACAAAAGGTCGTCATCGGCCTGAGCGGCCCCTTGTCAGGCGCCAACGCCTTTGCCGGCAAAGACAATGAAAACGGCGTGCGCCTGGCCATTGAAGACCTCAACAGCAAAAAAATCATCGTCGGGGGCAAGACGCTGAAATTTGAACTGCAATCGGAAGACGACCAATGCGATCCCCGCGCAGGCGTCATGGTGGCGCAAAAGCTGGTCGATAGCGGTGTCAAATTCGTCTTGGGCCCGTATTGCTCCGGCGTTGCGGTTCCTGCATCACGCCTTTACAGCCAGGGCGGCGCCATGCTGTCAACCGTGGGTACCAACCCCAAGGTCACCCAAGGCGGCTACAAAAACCTGTTTCGCATCATTGCCAGCGACAACCAGATTGGCGCCAGCATGGCGGCTTATGCGTCCAAGGTGCTCAAGTTCAAATCAGTGGCCGTGATTGACGACCGCACCGCCTTTGGCCAAGGCGTGGCCGAAGAATTCACCAAAGAAGCCAAAAACTTGGGACTCAGTGTGGTGGGCCAGGAATTCACGACCGACAAAGCGACCGATTTCACCGCCATCTTGACCACTTTGAAGGCCAAGAAGCCGGAAGCCATTTTCTTCGGCGGCTACGCACCGCAAGCCGGTCCGATGGCGCGTCAAATGCAGCAGTTGGCGATCAAGACCAAGCTGTTGGGGGGTGATACCTTGTGCAGCCCCGAAATGGGCAAACTGGGGGGCGAAGCGGTCAACGATGTGGTGTTTTGTGCCCAAGGTGGCTCGATTCTCGACAAGGCCGCCAATGGCCCTGCGTTCAAGGAAAAATTCAAGAAGCGTTTTGGCCTGGATCCCGATGTCTATGCGGCGCCTTTTTATGACCAGACCATGTTCATTGGCGAGTCCATGCAAAAGACCAATTCAATCGATCCGAACAAAGTCGGCGCAGAAATCTACAAGTCGAGCTACAAGGGCGTTGCTGGCACCTATGCCTATGACGACAAAGGCAATATGAAGCAGGCGCCAATCACGGTCTATAGCTTCAAAAATGCTTTGCCGGTTCCCTTGGCGAGTTATTGACGTTCAGGGCGGGCGATGAAAAAGTTGTAAACGATTATTTCAAATGGCAATCTCCACGCGGAGATTGCCCCGCCTGGCCCGACAATGGCTGAAGCGCTGGCAATGTCAGAAACAATTTGCTTCTGTATTAATAGCGGTATATGAAATATAGACGGGGGCTAGAGACTTAAAACATATAAATCTCTGGGTGACTCGCGTTAGTGGTATCCGACCCTGGCAATCATCGAACCTCATCGAGTTGCCCGGTGATATTGCCGCCGTCCGGTGACACGAGGGAAAAGGGAGGATGATCTGTTTAACGCAGGATCAAAAAGAGGTATGAAATGAGAGCTGGTGTAGGTATTTTGGGTCTGTTGGTGGCGCTTGTCGTCGTTGGGCTGTTGGCCAAAAAACAGTTGGGCGGGGTGTCGGGCACCGCATCCGCAAGCCAGGTCGGCGTTTCTGCCCCCCTGGGTACGCCGCGGCAACAAAGCCAGCAGTTGCAAAACCAGGTCAAAAAATCGGTTGAAGAGGCGATGCAACAGAAGCGGCCCGAGTCGCCGGATCAATGATGATCTTGAACAACTGCTTTAATCAGCCTCGGCTGCTGCTGGGCCTGTTACTGGCCATCAGCGCAGGCGCGGCAACCGCTACTTTGGGCCAGTCACCCTCGGTGTCTGGGGCTGCCGCAGCCTCGTCTGCGGTGCCCGCCGCAAAAATGCAGGCTGTCAAACCCGTGGCCCCAAGCAGTCTGTACACGCTGCACGAGGTTCAACTTGAAAATGGAACCAGTGTTCGCGAATATGCGACGCCTGAGGGCATTGTTTTTGCGGTGTCGTGGCAGGGGCCCGTATTGCCCGATCTGAGTGCGCTGCTCGGCACTTATTTCAACACATTCAAGCTGGAAGCCGAGCGGGTTCGCGCTGCGGGTCGGCGCGGGGGACCTGTGAGTATGGAGCATGCCGACCTCGTTATGCAATCGAGCGGTCGGATGCGAAATTTTTTTGGACATGCCTATGCGCCGAGCCTGATTCCGGTGGGCGTCAAGATTAAAGATGTGCTGCAATAAATTTTTGAATCGCGCCCTCGCGCTGGCCCTGGTTGCGACGCTCGTCACAGCTTGTGGCGGTGGTGGTGGGGGGTCAGCGCCTGCGACTTTCCCCGCCAGCGTACCAGGATCGCCCACGCTAAACAGTCTGCCCACCCTGGCGCCCGGGGTGAAGGGCAACGTGCTCCCCATCTATGTCGATGCGGGCCCTGCGGACACGGGCTACAACGTCAACCGCTTGTATACCGATGTGACTGTTTGCCACCCCGGCAGCGCTACCCAATGCCAGACCATCAACCATGTGCTGGTCGATACCGGTTCCTACGGACTGAGACTCTTGTCCAGTGCGATGGCCCCTGACTTGAACCTGAGTCGACTGACCGGCGACAGTGGGCTTCCCCTGCTCAATTGTGCGCAGTTTGTCGATAACACCTTTACTTGGGGACCGGTGGCGTTGTCCGATGTTGTGCTGGGCGGCAAGACGGCGGCGAGCGTACCGATTCAAGTCATCGCTGACTCGTCCTTCACCAGCCCGGCTGATACATGTTCGGTCGGCGGCACCGCGATGACCACAGCAAAGGCGCTTGGCGCGAATGGCATCCTTGGGATTGGATTGTTCAAGGAAGACTGTGGGGAACGCTGCAACAGGATTGTCGACAACGGTTTTTATTACACCTGCACTGACACTAACTGCAACGGTGCGACGGCACGTCTTGATCAACAAGTGCAAAACCCGGTGTCAAAGTTTCTGACAGACAACAACGGCGTGCTAATTGACTTGCCACGCGTCGCCTCACCCGGTGTCCCCATCTTGAACGGCACCCTCACTTTTGGCATCGGCACCCAGTTACCCGCCTCTGTCACCGTTCTGACCCCCAACTCGTCCGGCCATTTCATCACCTTGCTGGCAGGACAAAACCTGCCTAACAAATTTACCACTAGCTTTATCGACTCGGGCTCCAATGGCTTGTTCTTTGATTCCACTACGATCACAAAATGTGGGCCCAGTGCCACGGGTTTTTATTGTCCGACGTCGCCCACTACCTTGTTAGTCAGCCTGGTGGGGGCCAATGCGGTGTCCAGTCCCGTTTTGTCGTTTCCGATCAGCATCGCGACCGACTTGTTTGCAGCCACAACCAATAACGTTCGGAATAGCGTTCTGCCTACCTTGGCGGGTCCGGTTACACCGGATTCACTGGTTCCAGCGATTGACCCGGTTCCGTCGTCTTCCTTTGATTGGGGTTTGCCCTTCTTTTACGGCCGACGGGTATTTTTTGGCATCGAGGGCCAGCCATCAACGCTGGGAACCGGCCCTTTTTACGCCTTCTGAGTCACCGTTCAGTTGGCGGCTTCCAGCCCGTTCTTGAAATGTTCCTGCATCCGCCGCACGGCGAGCGCCGCATCCCGTGTCGCAATGGCCGCCATCAAGGCACGGTGTTCATTCAGTGATTCCCCAATGCGTCCTGATTTCAGCAGCGAATTGTGGCGGTTGAGCTTCATCACCTTGCGCAAGTCGGCCACCATCTGATCACGCCAGCGGTTGTTGGCAATCTCCAGCAAACGCAGGTGAAAGCGCTCGTTAATCTCAAAAAAGAGTTCCCGGTCTTGCTGCTCGGGTCGGGCTGCAGCTTCCAGCTCCCGGTGCAGGCTCTGCAAAGTCTCGATTTGCTCCTGGCTGGCAGCTGTGGCTACAACGCCCGCGGCATCCGATTCCAACAGACTCAGCAGGTGATAGACATCCGACAAGTCGCGCTCCGACACCTCGGTTACATAAGCTCCACGGCGCACCTTCATGGTGACCAGGCCTTCGGCTGCCAGCACCTTGAGCGCTTCACGCAGCGGGGTGCGGCTGATGCCATAGGCTTCGGCAATTTTCAACTCGTCAATCCAGCTGCCGGGCGCCAGCTCACGCTCGAAAATGCGCTGACGCAGCAGTTCAGCCACCTCTTCATAAAGTGCGCGGGGAGAGAGGGAACGTGCGACCATGAGGCGAATTGTAAGCTTGAAACAATATTTTGAATCAATAATTATAAATAACGTAAACTACAATTATCTCTACCGAGAGACGCACCGAGCCACCGGGGCTCGGTCGCTTCGGTCCCCGATTTTGTCGATCAACTCATTGTGAACGGCCTCGTCATGACTCAAAACAACCCTGAATTTCAGACTGCCAACCTGGAGGCCTGGGCCAAGGCGGCTGCCAAGTCCGCCCCGGGTGGCGATGTGCAAGCGCTGAACTGGCTGACCCCCGACGGCATCACGGTCAAGCCGCTCTATACCGCAGCCGATACCCAGAACCTGCCTTACGCCGACACCTTGCCGGGCTTCGAGCCCTACTTGCGCGGCCCCCAAGCCACCATGTACGCGGTGCGGCCGTGGACGATTCGCCAATACGCCGGCTTTTCTACCGCCGAGGAATCGAATGCGTTCTACCGCAAGGCGCTGGCCGCGGGCGGGCAGGGCGTGAGCGTGGCGTTTGATCTGGCCACGCACCGCGGCTACGACAGCGACCATCCGCGGGTGACTGGTGACGTCGGCAAGGCGGGGGTGGCGATTGACTCCGTGGAGGATATGAAGATTCTGTTCGACCAGATTCCGCTGGACAAAGTGAGCGTGTCCATGACCATGAATGGCGCCGTGCTGCCGGTGCTGGCGGGCTACGTGGTGGCGGCAGAAGAACAGGGTGTGCGCCAGGATCAGTTAAGCGGAACGATTCAGAACGACATTCTGAAAGAGTTCATGGTGCGCAACACTTACATCTACCCGCCCGCGCCCAGCATGCGCATCATTGGCGACATCATCGAGTACACGGCGAAAAACATGCCGAAGTTCAACTCGATCTCGATTTCCGGCTACCACATGCAGGAAGCGGGTGCCAATCAGGCCCTCGAATTGGCCTTCACGTTGGCCGACGGCAAGGAGTATGTGAAGACCGCCATTGCCAAGGGTATGGATGTGGACGAGTTTGCCGGGCGTCTTTCTTTCTTCTGGGCCATTGGCATGAACTTTTACCTGGAAGTGGCCAAGATGCGCGCCGCACGCCTGCTGTGGTGCCGCATCATGAAAGGCTTCAACGCTAAATCACCCAAGAGCCTGATGCTGCGCACCCATTGCCAGACCAGTGGCTGGAGCCTGACCGAGCAAGACCCCTACAACAACGTGGTGCGCACGACCATCGAGGCGATGGCGGCGGTGTTTGGCGGCACGCAAAGCTTGCACACCAACAGCTTTGATGAAGCAATTGCGTTGCCCACTGAATTCAGCTCGCGCATCGCGCGCAACACCCAACTTATCATCCAGGAAGAAACCCATATCCCCAACGTGATCGACCCCTGGGCTGGCTCCTACATGATGGAAAGGCTGACGCAGGACATGGCGGACGCCGCGTGGACCATTATTGAAGAAGTGGAGGCCATGGGCGGCATGACGCAAGCCGTGGACAGCGGCTGGGCCAAGCTGAAGATTGAAGCGGCGGCGGCTGAAAAACAGGCGCGCATTGACAGCGGCAAAGACGTGATCGTCGGCGTAAATAAATACAAGCTCCAGACTGAAGATGCGATCGAGGCGCGCGACATTGACAACGTGGCGGTGCGTGACGGACAGATTGAGCGGCTGAAAAGTATCAAGCAAAAACGCGACCCAGCCCTCGTGGCTGCTGCGTTAGCTGCTATTACTTTTGCAGCAGAATCCACTACTGGCAATTTGCTGGATTTGGTCATCAAGGCCATGCGCCTGCGTGCCACGGTGGGTGAGGTGAGCGATGCGCTGGAAACGGTTTATGGGCGTCACCGTGCCAATACGCAAAAGGTGACGGGCGTGTACGCTGCAGCCTACGACACGAGCAACGGAGACACCATGGAATACTGGAACAAGCTGAAATCGGAGATTGCCGATTTTGCCGAAAAGCAGGGGCGTCGCCCCCGCGTCATGATCAGCAAACTGGGCCAGGACGGCCATGACCGGGGTGCCAAAGTGGTGGCCACCGCCTTTGCCGACCTGGGCTTTGACGTGGACATGGGCCCGCTGTTCCAGACCCCCGAAGAATGCGCCCGCCAGGCGATTGAGAACGACGTCCACGCGGTGGGTGTGTCCACCCTGGCCGCGGGCCACAAAACCCTGGTGCCCGCCATCATTGCCGAGCTCAAAAAGCAGGGCGCCGACGACATCATCGTGTTCGTGGGCGGCGTGATTCCGCGCCAGGACTACGCCATGCTGTATGAGGCTGGCGTCAAGGGCATTTACGGCCCGGGTACGCCGATTCCGGCCAGCGCCAAGGATGTGCTGGAACAGATCAAAAAAGCCATCGCCTGAAGAAAATTGTGAATTCCGTTGCCGCGATCATGCATGGCGCAGGTGCGCAACAGCGCCGCGCCATAGCCAAAGCTATCACGCTGCTCGAATCGACCCGCGCTGACCATCGCGCGCAGGCCGATGAGTTGCTCACTGCCTTGCTGCCGTCTACGGGCAAGTCGTTCCGGCTGGGCATCAGCGGGGTGCCGGGCGTCGGTAAATCGACCTTCATCGAGGTGCTGGGCCTGTACCTGATCAACCAGGGCCACCGGGTGGCGGTACTCACCATCGATCCGTCCAGCACGGTCTCGGGTGGCTCCATTCTGGGGGACAAGACGCGCATGGAAAAGCTGTCCATGCAGGAGCGTGCCTATATCCGCCCCAGCCCCAGCAGTGGCACCTTGGGTGGCGTGACCGAGAAAACGCGCGAAGCCATGCTGGTGTGTGAGGCGGCGGGTTATGACGTGGTGATTGTCGAAACCGTGGGTGTCGGCCAGTCGGAGACGGCGGTGGCCAACATGACCGATATGTTCGTGCTGATGCAGTTGCCCAATGCGGGTGACGATCTGCAGGCCATTAAAAAAGGCGTGATGGAGCTGGCCGATCTGGTACTCATCAACAAGGCGGACATTGACCCCCATGCCGCCACGCGGGCGCGGGCACAAATCACGTCTTCGTTGCGCTTGCTGGGGCTGCACGGCAACCCGCAGAACATGCACCATGACGAGAAGATATGGCACCCGCAGGTGATTCAGCTGAGCGCGCTGCTGGGGCAGGGCGTTGACACCTTCTGGGCGGCGGTGCTGCAATTCAAATCGCTGCAGATGGACAGGGGCAAGTTTGCTGCGCGGCGTCAGCAGCAATCACTGGCCTGGATGTGGGAGCGCATTGACGCTGGCTTGAAGCAGGCATTTCGCCACAACCCGCAGGTGCAGGCGCTGCTGCCCGAACTGACCCAGGCGGTGCTGGAGGGCCGCATGGCGGCCTCCACTGCAGCACGAAATATGCTCCTAGCCCATGAAAACAGGCCCTAGTTAGCTATAAAAATAGTAGTTCATAGTGACCGAGACGATCCCATCTTAAGAAAGAAAAAACCATGCACGACATCCTTGAACAGTTAGAAGCCAAACGCGAGCTTGCGCGCTTGGGGGGTGGCCAAAAACGCATCGA
>JANYHL010000027.1 GCA_025359085.1 Gammaproteobacteria bacterium | reverse complement strand
TACCTGCAGCGTCGGCGCAGCAGCATCTACGATGGCAACCCGCCTGACGATGGCGAGGCACAAAAATCACCCGTGAAACAAGATTTTTCTGAGGCCCGCGAGCGCACCCGCACGTGGGTCAAAACCCTAAAAGAGCCCGGCGCTGCCGGCAATGAGAAAGCAAAACCATGAAACGTCGTTTATTCAGTCATTTGTTCGCGGCCCTTGTGCTCAGCACAGCAACGGGGCTGGCCCTGCCGGTCTACGCGGCTGATGAAGCCGCCGATGCATTTATCAAGCGTTTGTCCACCGAGGTCCTCAACAGCATCAAGGCCGACAAAGCCATTCAAAGCGGCGACGTCTCCCGGATCGTTGATCTCGTTGACCGCCTGGTCATGCCCAACGTTGATTTCAAGCGCATGACGGCCTCAGCCGTGGGACCCAAATGGCGCCAGGCGACGCCGGAACAACAACAGCGTCTACAGGAGGAATTCAAGATTTTGCTGGTCCGTACTTATGCGGGTGCCTTGTCCCAGGTCAATTCCGTGACCTTCAATGTCAAACCCATGCGCGCTGGCTCCGACGACAAAGAGGTGGTGGTCCGCACTGAAATCCAGGGCCGGGGTGACCCGATTCAACTCGATTACCGCCTGGAAAAAACACCTGGCGTAGGCTCTGGCTGGAAAGTCTACAACCTGAATGTGCTGGGTGTGTGGCTGGTCGACACCTACCGCAGCCAGTTTGCGCAGGAAATCAATGCCAAAGGCATTGACGGCTTGATTGCCACGCTGGCCGAGCGCAACAAGACCAACGCCAAGAAGGGATGAGTGTGCTGGTCTTGCCGCAAGAGTTGACCCAGTCCCAGGCCAGCGCGTGTCTGCGCGCCTTGGTGCAAGACCTGGCTTCGCTACCCGGCCCGGAGGCGGTGATGGATGCCAGCCCTTTGAGCCGCTTTGACTCGTCTGCGCTGGCGGTGTTGCTGGAGTTTCGGCGTGCTGCATTGGCCCAGGGCAAGCGTTTTTCGACGCAAGGTTTGCCAGCACGGCTGGCTGATTTGGCAACGCTGTATGGTGTGATCGAACTGCTGGCGGCCACGCCGCTGGCAACGCCCGCTTTGCCAAACTAGCGGTCTCTCATGCCCGCCATCTCCTTTCAGTCGGTCTCCAAAGCCTATCCCTCGCCGCGCGGACCCCAAGGCAGCACTTTTCTGGCGCTCGACCGCGTCAGCCTGAACATTGAAGAGGGTGAGTTTTTTGGACTGCTGGGTCCCAATGGCGCGGGCAAGACCACCCTGATCAGCATTCTGGCCGGTCTGACCCGCGCTCATTCAGGCAACGTGTCTGTGCTGGGGCATGACGTCCAGCTGGATTACGCCCAGGCGCGACGCCAACTGGGCGTGGTGCCGCAAGAACTGGTGTTTGATCCGTTTTTCAATGTGCGGGAAGCCTTGCGTTTCCAGTCCGGCTACTTTGGCATCAAGCACAACGATGCCTGGATTGATGAGTTGTTAGAGAGCCTGGGCCTGGCCGACAAGGCCAACGCCAATATGCGCGAACTCTCGGGCGGCATGAAGCGCCGTGTGCTGGTCGCGCAAGCGCTGGTCCACAAGCCACCGGTGATTGTTCTGGACGAGCCGACCGCTGGCGTGGATGTCGAGTTGCGCCAGACCCTGTGGCACTTCATCAGCAAACTCAACAAACAGGGGCATACCGTGCTGTTGACCACACACTACCTGGAAGAGGCCGAAGCCTTGTGTGGCCGCATCGCCATGCTGAAATCAGGTCACGTCGTGGCGCTCGACAGTACCAGCGCGCTGCTCAAGTCAGGCACCAGCAATCTGCTGCGCTTCAAAATTGATGGCGAGCTTCCCGAAGCCCTGGCCGATCAGGCGCGCGTGACCGGGCGCGTGGTGCAGTTTCCGGCGCAGGACGCGCAGGCCATTGAGCGCTACCTGGCGGCGGTGCGTGAAGCCGGCTTGACCGCGCAGGACGTGGAAATTCGCCGGGCTGATCTGGAAGATGTGTTTCTGGCGGTGATGGCGGCGAGTGGCGACGAGGCCAGCAGCCCGGGTGCAGTGGCCAGCCTGCAGTCCAAGGGGGCACTGGCAACATGACCGGCTGGAAGATGCTCTTTTACAAGGAAGTGCTGCGCTTCTGGCGTGTCGCGTTCCAGACCGTGGCCGGGCCGGTATTGACCGCCATGCTCTACCTGCTGATCTTTGGGCACGCGCTCGAATCGCATGTCAAGGTCTACGACACCATCAAGTACACCGCTTTTCTGGTGCCCGGTCTGGCGATGATGAGCCTGCTGCAAAACGCGTTTGCCAACAGCTCGTCGTCACTGATCATGAGCAAGATGATGGGCAACCTGGTGTTTTTGCTGCTAACACCGCTGTCCTACCTGAACTGGTTTGTGGCCTATGTCGGCGCGGCGGTCGTGCGCGGGCTGGTGGTGGGCGTGGGGGTGTTTGCCGTCTCGGCTTTTTTTACCGATCTCTATTTTGCTGCGCCGTGGTGGCTTCTCATTTTTGCCTTGCTGGGTGCCGCGCTGATGGGCACACTGGGGCTGATCGCCGGCTTGTGGGCCAACAAATTTGACCAGCTGGCGGCGTTTCAGAATTTTGTGGTCATGCCCATGACCTTCTTGAGTGGCGTTTTTTATTCCATTCATTCATTGCCACCGTTCTGGCAAACCGTGAGCCACTTCAATCCGTTTTTCTACATGATTGATGGCTTTCGCTACGGCTGTTTTGGCACCAGCGATGTGTCACCTTGGCTGAGCCTGGGGGTGGTCGGCGCTGCGCTGGCTATCGTGAGCACGGTGGCGCTGCTGTTGCTGCGCACCGGCTACAAACTTCGTTCCTGACTTTTTCTAATTTTAAGAGGTTGACATGACTGCAGACGAGATCAAAAACATCATTGCCGCCAACCTGAATTGCGAGCACATCGAACTCACAGGCGACGGCCACCACTGGTACACCACCATTGTGTCGCCTGAATTTGAAGGCCTGCGCGCCATCAAACGCCACCAGCGGGTCTACGCCACCTTGGGTGAAAAAATACACAGCAATGAGGTGCACGCTTTATCGATCAAGGCGTTCACGCCCGCCGAATGGGCGGCATCCCCTCACTAAATACTGCGCTTTAACTGACTGTTGCAGCGCGCGCGTCCTCATTTTTACGAACTGATTGCATGGATAAATTACTGATTCGCGGTGGCCGACAACTGCACGGCGAGGTACTGATTTCAGGCGCCAAAAACGCCACCCTGCCCGAACTGTGCGCCTGCTTGCTCACTGCCGCGCCGGTAACTCTGACCAACGTACCGGGTTTGCAGGATGTGGCTACCATGCTCAAGCTGATTCGCAACATGGGCGTCGTCGCCGAGCGCAGCGATGTCGGCACTGTCACCGTCAATGCCAGCGCCCTGAGCTCGCCCGAAGCGCCGTATGAACTGGTCAAGACCATGCGCGCCGCGGTGCTGGCGCTGGGCCCGCTGCTGGCCCGATTTGGCGAGGCGACCGTCTCCTTGCCGGGCGGTTGTGCCATTGGCTCGCGCCCGGTGGACCAGCACATCAAGGGCTTGATGGCGATGGGCGCCGAGATTGTGGTCGAGCACGGTTACATGATCGCCAAATTGCCGCCAGGCTGGTCGCGCCTGAAGGGGGCACGCATCGCCACCGACATGGTCACGGTCACCGGCACCGAAAATTTAATGATGGCCGCCACCCTGGCCGAGGGCGTCACCATTCTGGAAAATGCAGCGCAGGAGCCCGAAATTGTTGATCTGGCCGAGATGCTGATCAAGATGGGGGCCAATATTGAAGGCCATGGCAGCAGCCGCATCCGCATTCAGGGCGTCGAGTCGCTGCACGGCTGCAGCCATCAGGTGGTGGCGGATCGCATCGAGACTGGCACTTTCATGTGCGCCGTGGCGGCGACTGGCGGCGACGTGCTCCTCAAGCGCGGCCGCATTGATCATCTGGAGGCGGTGGTCGAAAAACTGCGCGAGGCGGGCGCCACCGTTAAAAAGGACGAAGGCGGCATTCGCATTCAGGCGCAAGGCCGACTCCAGAGCCAGAGTTTTCGCACCACCGAGTACCCCGGCTTCCCCACCGATATGCAGGCCCAGTTCATGGCACTGAACTGCATCTCGCATGGCACGGCGGTGGTCACCGAAACGATATTTGAAAACCGCTTCATGCACGTCAATGAGATGGTTCGCCTGGGCGCCAATATCCAGATCGACAGCAAGATGGCGGTGGTGGAAGGCGTGGAGAAACTCTCCGGCGCCACCGTGATGGCAACCGACCTGCGGGCCTCGGCCAGCCTGGTCATCGCAGGCCTGGTCGCCGACGGCGAAACGGTGGTGGAGCGCATCTACCACCTGGACCGCGGTTACGACCAGATGGAAACCAAGCTGCGCGGCCTGGGTGCCGACATTGAAAGAATCAAATGATTACTTTGGCGCTCTCCAAAGGCCGCATTTTTGAAGAAACCTTGCCACTGCTGCACGCCGCGGGCATCGAGGTGCTGGAGGATCCCGAGAAATCGCGCAAACTCATCCTGACCACCAACCAGCCCGATGTGCGCGTGCTGGTGGTGCGCGCCACCGATGTGCCGACCTACGTGCAATACGGCGGCGCCGATTTGGGCATCACCGGCAAAGACACGCTGCTGGAGCACGGCAGTGAGGGCCTGTACCTGCCGCTGGATTTGCAGATTGCCAAATGCCGCATCAGTGTCGCCGTGCGTGCCGATTTTGACTACGCTTCGGCGGTCAAGCAAGGCTCGCGCCTGCGAGTGGCGACCAAGTATGTGGCGATTTCACGCGAATTTTTTGCCTCCAAGGGCGTGCATGTGGATTTGATCAAGCTCTATGGCAGCATGGAGTTGGCGCCCCTGGTGGGTTTGTCGGACGCCATTGTCGATCTGGTCTCCACCGGCAACACCCTCAAGGCCAACCATCTGGTGGAAGTCGAGCACATCATGGACATCAGCTCGCGGCTGGTGGTGAACCAGGCCGCGCTCAAGCTCAAACAGGCGCCGATTCGCAGAATCATCGACGCTTTTGCCGCCGCCATTGGCCACTAATTGATTGCTGAAATCACTATGACCCCGATCACCACGCCCGCCCGTCTGTCAACCACCAGCAGCACTTTCGAGGCTGATTTCAAAGCGCGACTGCATTGGTCGGCGGCAACTGATGCTGCGATTGAGCAGCGCGTGGCCGACATCCTGCTGGACGTGCAGCAGCGCGGCGATGCGGCTGTGCTGGACTACACGCAGCGTTTTGACGCCTTAAGCGCCGTCGCCATGACCGCGCTGGAGCTGACGCAGGCCGAGCTGAAAGCCGCGTTCGAGTCCCTTCCCGCGGCCCAGCGCGAAGCCCTGCAAGCGGCGGCCTCCAGAGTGCGCAGCTACCACGAAGCGCAAAAAAAGGCCAGCGGCGAGAGCTGGAGCTACCGCGACGAAGACGGCACGCTGCTGGGCCAAAAGGTCACGCCGCTGGACCGCGTGGGCATCTATGTGCCCGGCGGCAAAGCGGCTTACCCCTCATCGGTGTTGATGAACGCCATCCCCGCCCATGTGGCGGGAGTGGCTGAAATCATCATGGTGGTGCCCACGCCCAAAGGCGAGAAGAACGCGCTGGTGCTGGCCGCCGCCTATGTGGCCGGCGTGACCCGTGCCTTCACGGTAGGAGGTGCGCAAGCGGTGGCGGCGCTGGCCTATGGCACACAAACCATCCCCAAGGTGGACAAAATCACCGGCCCCGGCAATGCCTACGTGGCGGCGGCCAAGCGACGCGTCTTTGGCAGCGTCGGCATCGACATGATTGCCGGCCCGAGCGAGATTCTGGTCTTGGCTGACGGCAGCACGCCACCGGACTGGGTGGCGATGGATTTGTTCAGCCAGGCCGAGCACGATGAACTGGCGCAGAGCATTTTGTTATGCCCCGATGCGGCTTATATCGACCAGGTGCAAGACGCCATCCAGCGCCTGCTGCCTGAGCTGCCACGGCGCGAGATCATCGCCAAGTCGCTCAACGACCGCGGTGCCCTGATCCACACCCGCAGCATGGAAGAGGCCTGCACCATCAGCAACACCATCGCGCCCGAGCATCTGGAGGTCAGCAGCCGTGACCCGCACCGCTGGGAACCGCTGCTCAAGCACGCAGGCGCCATTTTTCTCGGCGCCTTCACGAGCGAATCGCTGGGCGACTACTGCGCCGGCCCGAACCATGTGCTGCCCACCAGCGGCACGGCACGCTTTTCATCGCCGCTGGGTGTCTATGACTTTCAAAAACGTTCCAGCCTGATCGAAGTCAGCGAAGCAGGCGCCCAGGTGCTGGGGAAAATCGCCTCGGTGCTGGCGCACGGTGAAGGCCTGCAGGCGCATGCGCGGGCGGCGGAGATGCGCCTGCTTTACAAAAATTGAAGCCCGTCAATGGCACAAGCTTCTGTCAAGTGATGCTCCCCCGCGAAGGGAACGCCGAACTGACAGTGACCCTGCCTAAATGAGGGGATTCTCCGAAGGACACAATTAAAAGTGTCACATCCTGTGGCTGAGACAGTAGCTCAATCTACCCAAGGAGAATCAAGATGATTATTTTTAGTCGTGGCGCTTCCATAGCGCCTGGCAAGACGCCAAGCGCGATCGCCTTTGCCCATGAAATCAGTGTCTATCTCAAAAAAACTTGTGGGATCGAACTTGAGGTCCTGATGCCGATCGGCGGCAATCCGAATCGTATTGGCTGGACAACGCGCTACAAGGATCTAGCAACCATGGAAGCGACGACTGCCAAGATGACCGCTGACCCGAAATACTGGGAGATGGTGAACAAGGGCACGGACAACTTTATGGCGGGCTCGGTCCGCGACGCCATGTGGCGCACTGTTTGAGAGGGTCGTCGGCGTGTAACGGCCTGTCAAGAAACTGACTGGCCGGGCCCTAGCAGCCACGGTGGTCGGAAGTCATCTGGGGTAAGCACGCTTAAAGGGAGACAGCGATGAGATCGGAACCCATGGACCTGCCCGCGCAACGCTTTGTGGTGAGTCATCTGAACGAATCGGATTTCAAAACCGGGGGACTGCGCAGTTATTCGGCTTATCGGGATCTGGGCAT
Source organism: Gammaproteobacteria bacterium (assembly GCA_025359085.1). Classification (GTDB taxonomy): domain Bacteria; phylum Pseudomonadota; class Gammaproteobacteria; order Burkholderiales; family Burkholderiaceae_C; genus Rhodoferax. Next base: position 13,696 of record JANYHL010000027.1, on the reverse strand, counting down.
TGCCGCAGCGACCCAGGGATTCGCTACCGGACACGTCATCCGCATGACGGCTCCGTTCACCCAAAAACAAGCCCAGAAGCATCATCACAACGTCGAGTTCCAGCTGATCTACGTTCTCAAGGGCTGGTTCAAGAACGAATTTGAAGGAGAAGGTGTCCATGTCATGAAGGAAGGTTCATGCTGGATTCAACCGCCTGGCATTCGTCACAGCGTGCTGGGCTGGTCCGATGATTGTGAGCTGCTTGAGATCATTCTCCCGGCTGAGCATGACACTGTGAACGATCTTTGAATGGACTTTCGTTCTTCCACAGTCACGCAACAGTACCAGGCCGCCACACCTCAGCGACCTGCAAGGCGGTCCTGCAAGTGATGGGCTGGCGCGACGGGGTGATGGCGGGTTAAAGCAAGCCCTTACACTGCGCGGCACGGCAGCCGAAAAGCGGGTGCCCTGTTGCGCCGGTCTCTGGCAAACCCGAAATATCCCAAAGAGAATGTTTTCCTTGAAGAATTTAATTGCCTCGCGCATCCGCCCCGACGTGCAAGCCATGCACGCCTATGCCATCCAGGATTCCAAAGGCATGGTCAAGCTCGATGCCATGGAGAACCCGCATCGCCTGCCAGCCGCCTTGCAACAAGAACTCGGGCAGCGGCTGGGTGCGCTGGCACTGAACCGCTACCCGGATGCGCGGGTGAATGATTTGCGCCAGGCGCTCGCCAGCTACGCCGCCCTGCCCGACGGTTTTGACCTCATGCTGGGCAACGGCTCGGACGAGCTCATCAGCCTGCTGGCGCTGGCCTGCGCCGTGCCACCCAGCCGCGCCAACGGCTTCAAAAAGGCCAGCGTGCTGGCCCCGATGCCGGGCTTTGTGATGTATGCCATGAGCGCGCAGTTGCAGGGCCTGGACTTTCACGGCGTGGCGCTGACCGAAGATTTCGAGTTGGACGAAGGCGCCATGCTCAATGCCATGGCCCAGCATCAACCCGCCATCACTTACCTGGCTTATCCCAACAACCCAACGGCTAATTTGTGGGATGACGCGGTGATCGAGAAAATCATCGACGCGGCGGGCGTGCAAGGCGGTCTGGTGGTCCTGGACGAAGCCTACCAGCCGTTTTCCAGCAAGAGCTATATCGACCGGCTGGCGCGGCATCACCATGTGCTGCTGCTGCGTACGCTCTCCAAATTTGGTCTGGCCGGTATCCGCTTGGGTTACCTGATGGGCCGACGCGCCTTGATCACCGAAATTGACAAGGTGCGCCCACCCTATAACGTGAGCGTGTTGAACTGCGAGTGCGCGCTGTTTGCACTCGAACACCAAGACGTGTTTGCCACTCAAGCCCTGGATCTGCGGGCGCAACGCGCTCTTCTTTTTGACGAATTGGCCCAGTTGCCCGGCGTGCAGGCCTATCCCAGCGAGGCCAATATGCTGCTGCTGCGGGTGCCCGATGCCCAAAAAACCTTTGAAGGCATGCGATTGCGCAAGGTGCTGGTCAAGAATGTCGCCAACATGCACCCCTTGCTGCTCAATTGCCTGCGCTTGACGGTGGGCACGGCAGCAGAGAACCAGCAAATGCTGGCCGCGCTGCGAAACTGTCTTTAAATTGCGCCGCGCTCACGCTCCTTTCTACGCGCCACGACTTTCACGTTAATATTCACGCTTATGTCCACGCCCATCGCTCTTGTGCCCGCGCGCACCGCCGAAGTCACCCGCAACACCGCCGAGACCCGCATCACCGTCAAAGTCAACCTTGACGGCAGCGGCCAGTCCAATCTGCACACCGGCATCGGTTTTTTTGACCACATGCTCGACCAGATTGCCCGCCACGGCCTGATCGACCTCGATATCCAGGCGGCGGGCGACCTGCACATCGACGGTCACCACACCGTCGAAGACATAGGCATCACGCTCGGGCAAGCGGTGCATCAGGCGGTGGGCGACAAAAAAGGCATTCGCCGCTACGGCCATGCTTATGTGCCGCTGGATGAGGCTTTGAGTCGGGTGGTGATCGATTTTTCCGGCCGCCCGGGCTTGGTGATGGACGTGCCGTTCAAGAGCGGCATGATAGGCACTTTCGACGCCCAACTCGCGCATGAGTTTTTTCAAGGTTTTGTGAACCACGCCTTTGTGACGCTGCACATCGACAACCTGAAAGGCGAGAACGCACACCACCAGGCCGAGACCGTGTTCAAGGCCTTCGCCCGCGCCCTGCGCGCCGCGCTGGAGTTTGATCCACGCGCTTTGGGACAAATCCCTTCGACCAAAGGTAGTTTGTAGTTTTATAAGCCAAATCGGCCTCTAGCCCCCGTATCCATTGCGTAAGCAGCTATGAATTCAGAAGTAATCAATGCGTCTGGCAAGACCGTGGCGGTGGTCGACTACGGCATGGGCAATTTGCGCTCGGTGTCGCAGGCGGTGCAGGCCGCAGCCGCTGGCAGCGGCTACCAGGTGATCATCACGTCCGACCCGGACCAGGTACGCGCGGCGGAGCGCGTCGTGCTGCCCGGCCAGGGCGCCATGCCGGACTGCATGCGCGAGCTACGTGAATCGGGCCTGCTGGCCTCGGTGCTGGAAGCGGCCGTCAATAAACCGCTGTTTGGCGTGTGCGTCGGCATGCAAATGCTGCTCGACCACAGCGCTGAAGGCAACACCAGCGGTTTGGGACTGCTGCACGGCGAGGTGCTCAAGTTTGAACTGGCCGGCCGCCTGCAACCCGATGGCAGCCGCTACAAGGTGCCGCAAATGGGCTGGAACCAGGTCTGGCAGACCAGCCATGCTGGCACGCCCAAGCACCCGGTGTGGGGCGAGGTGCCCGACGGCAGCTACTTCTACTTTGTGCACAGTTTCTACGCCCACCCGTCGGATGCGCGCCACAGCGTGGGCGAGACCGACTATGGCAGCCGCTTCAGTTCCGCGATTGCGCGCGATAATATTTTTGCCACCCAATTTCACCCTGAAAAAAGTTCCGGGCCCGGTTTGTCCCTCTACCGCAACTTCCTTCACTGGAACCCTTGATTCCACGCCATGGAATATCTGTGTCTACCAGCCTCCCTTTCCTCCACCACCTCTGAAGCATCATGCTTTTAATCCCAGCAATTGACTTAAAAGACGGCCACTGTGTACGCCTCAAACAAGGCGACATGACTCAATCCACCACGTTCAGCGAAGAGCCCTTTGTCATGGCGCGCAGCTGGGTCGACAAAGGCGCGCGGCGCCTGCATCTGGTTGATTTGGATGGTGCTTTTGCCGGGCATCCCAAAAACGAGCAGGCGATTCGCAAGATTCTCAAAGAAGTGGGCAGCGAGGTGGATGTGCAGTTGGGCGGCGGCATTCGCGACCTCGACACCATCGAGCGCTATCTGGATGCCGGCCTGCGCTACGTCATCATTGGCACAGCCGCCGTCAAAAACCCGGGTTTTCTGCAAGACGCCTGCACCGCTTTTGGGGGCCACATCATCGTCGGTCTGGATGCCAAAGACGGCAAGATTGCCACCGACGGCTGGAGCAAGCTCACCCGCCACGACGTGATCGACCTGGCCAAGAAGTTTGAAGACTACGGCGTCGAGTCCATCATCTACACCGACATTGGCCGCGACGGCATGCTCAGCGGCATCAACGTTGAATCCACCGTGCGCCTGGCGCAAGCTTTGACCATTCCCGTGATTGCCTCCGGCGGCCTGTCCAACATCGCCGACATCGAAGCACTGTGCGCGGTCGAGGGCGACGGCGTCGAAGGCGTCATTTGCGGCCGGGCCATTTACACCGGCAACCTGGACTTTGAAGCGGCGCAGGCGAGGGCGGATGAGCTCAATGGCTGATCAGTTCAATGGACGGGCGCGATGACTGACGATATCCGCTGGCAGCAACGCTTGGTTAATTACCGGCGGGCTTTGGTGCAGCTGCAGAAAGCGGTAGTTCTGCGCCAGACCCGTGAACTGAGCGAACTGGAGCAGCAGGGGCTGATTCAGGCTTTTGAATTCACCCACGAGCTGGCCTGGAAGGTGATGAAGGATTACTTGCGCAGCCTGGGGATGGACACGGTGCTGGCCTCGCGCGACTCGACCCGCGCCGCGTTTGCTGCGGAGTTGATTGCCGACGGTGAAGCATGGATGGACATGATTCTTGCCCGCAACTTGTCCACACACACCTATAACCTGGACACCGCGAACAACTTGGTCGCGAAAGTTGCCGCCATCTACACACCCTTGCTCATCGCATTTGAAAAAAAGATGCTAGAGGTTCAGGCCCGTGACGCTTCTTGAAGACAATGCAGCTGAAAACTCGGCCATCGAGCCGACGTTCGGCCTATCTGACCGGGCTTTGGGACTTTTGCGCGCGCTTTTTTCTGCCTATCCAACGATTGAACGGGCAGTCGTTTATGGCTCCCGTGCCAAGGGCAACTACCGTCACGGTTCTGATATTGATATCGCGCTGGACGCGCCGGGAATGGATTTTGATGTTTTCATGCGGCTATGCACAGCGGCTGACGATCTGATGTTGCCTTGGAATATCGACCTTTCCCTGATCTCGCACATCGACAACCCGGACTTGCTGGAGCACATTGCGCGTGTCGGCAAAGTGCTGTGGAAAAACCTTCATACCTTAAGCAATTAGCCATGCTAGCCAAACGCATCATCCCCTGCCTTGACGTCACCGGTGGCCGGGTCGTCAAAGGTGTCAATTTTGTCGAGCTGCGCGACGCCGGCGACCCGGTTGAAATCGCCGCGCGCTACAACGAGCAAGGCGCGGACGAACTGACGTTTCTGGACATCACCGCCACCAGCGACGGACGCGATTTGATTTTGCACATCATTGAGGCCGTCGCCAGCCAGGTGTTCATTCCGCTGACCGTGGGCGGTGGCGTGCGCACGGTCGATGACGTGCGCCGCCTGCTCAATGCCGGCGCGGACAAGACCAGCTTCAACTCCGCGGCAATCGCCAATCCGCAGGTGATCCAGGACGCCTCGCGCAAATACGGTGCCCAATGCATTGTGGTGGCCATCGATGCCAAGCGCCGCCTGGCAAGCGATGTCGGGCGACTCGACGCCCACGGTCAGGCCATGGGCGAGGGTTGGGACGTGTACAGCCACGGCGGACGCAAGAACACCGGTCTGGACGCCGTGCTCTGGGCACGCCAGATGGCAGAGTGGGGTGCGGGTGAGATTTTGCTCACCAGCATGGACCGCGACGGCACCAAAGCCGGTTTTGATCTGGCCCTGACCCGGGCGGTCAGCGACGCGGTCAGCGTGCCGGTGATCGCCTCCGGGGGGGTCGGCACCCTGGACCACCTGGCCGATGGCATTCAGCTGGGCGGTGCCGACGCGGTGCTGGCGGCCAGCATCTTCCACTATGGCGAGTTCACCGTGGCGCAGGCCAAGGCGCACATGGCCGCACGCGGCATTCCTGTCAGAATGTAAGGCTATTCAGCCTGTAGCCCCCGTCAACGCTGCATGAGCAGCTATATATTTAGCAGTAACCCTCACACCCGGATAACGCCCTCATGAACTGGCTGGATGAACTTAAATGGGACGCGCAAGGTCTGATCCCGGCGATCGCCCAAGAAGCGACCTCGGGTGATGTGCTGATGTTTGCCTGGATGAACCGCGAAGCGCTGCAAAAAACCGCCGAGTTGGGCCGGGCCGTTTACTTCAGCCGCTCGCGCGGCAAGCTGTGGTTCAAGGGCGAAGAGTCCGGTCATGTGCAACTGGTGCATGAGATTCGGGTCGACTGCGATCAGGACGTGATTCTGCTCAAGGTCACGCAGACCGGCCACACGCCCGGTATTGCCTGCCACACCGGGCGCCACAGCTGCTTCTACCGGGTCTATGAAAATGGGGCCTGGCAAGTGATTGAGCCGGTCTTGAAAAACCCACAAACCATCTACAAATAGGCACTCATGACTTCAAGCATTTCAACCTCTGACGCCTTGGCTCGTCTGGCCCAGGTGATCGAGAGCCGCCTGCCCAAAAATGGCGGTGACCCGCAAGCCAGTTACGTCGCACGCCTGCTGCACCAAGGGCCGAACGCGTTCCTGAAAAAAATTGGCGAGGAAGCCACCGAAGTCGTGCTAGCCGCCAAAGACGCGGATAACGGCGGTGACAAGACAAAAATCGTTCATGAAGTGGCTGACCTGTGGTTTCACTGCATGATTGCGCTGGCGCACTACGGCTTGCGCCCGGCCGATGTGGTGGCCGAACTGGAGCTCCGCGCGGGCACCAGCGGCCTTGAAGAGAAAGCGATGCGCAAGGTGCTCGCGCGTGAAAGCAACCTGAGTGGAGACGAAAAATGACCCAAAATTATTCCGACCCCGGCAACGACCCGCAACTCGATCAGGCCGCGCTGCAAAAGCTGCAATCGCTCAACACCATCGGAACCATCAGCTACCTCCTGCATTTGATTGTGGCGATCGGTGCCTTGATTCCGGGCGGCCAGTTTGGCCCGTTGCTGCTGATTGCAGCCCTGATCATTGACCTGGTGAAACGCTCAGAGGCAGAGGGCACCTGGCACGCCTCGCATTTTCGCTGGCGCATCCGCACCGTCATCATCGCCGCCCTGCTTTATTTGGTGACAGCGCCCTTGTGGCTGCTGTTCTTCATACCGGGCTGGATCGCCTGGCTGATCATTTCGGCCTGGTTTTTATACCGCATCGTGACCGGCTTGGTGCGCATGAACAAGGGCTTGCCGATGGAATTCCCGGCGTGATGAACGCCATCGTTGACAGTCATCCGGACTGCCTGTTTTGCAAAATCGTCGCCGGCCAGATTCCATCCAAAGTGGTGTACCAGGACGATGAAATTTTTGTCTTCAACGACATCCATCCGTGGGCGCCGGTGCACTTTTTGATGATTCCCAAGCGGCACATTCCTTCCATGGCGCAGGTCGGCCCGGAACACTCGGCGCTGCTCGGGCGCATGCTTGCGCTGGCGCCGCAACTGGCGTTGCAACAAGGCTGTAATCCTTATCCCAGTGGGGGCTTTCGCATCCTTTGCAACACCGGCGACGAGGGGCGACAAGAGGTGAGGCACCTGCATATCCACGTCATGGGCGGCGCGCGGCCGTGGCTCAAGGGTTAATATTCCAAGCTTTTCGTGCAGGCCGTATTTCGCCGACTAAAATTGATTCAACTTGACAGGAGAAATTCATGGGATTTTCGACCACACATCTGCTTATTTTTTTAGTCATCATCATCGTGATTTTTGGCACCAAAAAGCTTCGCAACATCGGCTCCGACCTGGGCGGCGCGGTCAAGGGTTTCAAAGATGGCATGAAAGAGGGCTCGGACAAGGCCCCCGAAGAACCGGCCGCTGCGTCACAGCAGGTGGCCTCCAACCCCAGCACCGCCAAAGAAACCATTGATGTCGAAGCCAAGACCAAGGTCTGAGTAGCCGGATTTTGGTGCGCACAACAGCAGGATACCGTTAAGTGATTGATATTGGCGTCACCAAGCTGGCCATCATCGGTGGTATTGCCTTGATCGTGATTGGCCCGGAGAAGCTGCCAGGTCTGGCCAAGACCATCGGCACCTTGCTGGGACGGGCGAGGCGCTATGTGGCCGACGTCAAGGACGAAGTCAACCGCTCCATGGATCTGGACGCGCTCAAAAAAATGAAAGACACGGTTGAAAGCGCGGTGCGTGATGTGGACAATTCCATTCAGACCAGCGCTGCCGATTTTGAAAAAACCTGGGCCGACGCCACGGCGCAGGCCGGCAACACACCGGTCCATGATTACTCTGCCGCCGCCCCGACCTACCGGCACCCCAACAAGAAATGGCGCGTCAAGCAGGGCGCCACGCCCACTTGGTACAAGGCCCGTGCCGGTATCCGCACCCGCGCACTGTCAGGCGCCGCGCGCGTCGCCCGGTTCCGGCCGCACAAAGTTAATTGATGACCGATCCTGTTAAAAAGACAGACGAACTCGCGGGCACGGAACAACCGTTCGTCGCCCATCTGATTGAACTGCGCGACCGGCTGCTGCGCTCGGTCTATGGCATTGCCGCGGTGCTGGCAGTGCTGCTGTTTTACCCGGGTCCGTCCCATCTTTACGACTTGCTGGCGATGCCGCTGGTCAAAGCGCTGCCAGAAGGCTCGCGCATGATCGCCGTCGGCGTGGTATCGCCTTTTTTGGTCCCGATCAAGGTGTCGGTGCTGGCCGCCGTTGGTTTGGCCCTGCCCTGGATTCTTTATCAAATCTGGGCTTTTGTCGCCCCGGGCCTGTACAAGCACGAGAAGAAACTGGTGCTACCGCTGGTGGCAGCCAGCACCATTCTGTTTTACATGGGTGCGGCGTTCTGTTATTTCTTTGTCTTCGGGCAAGCCTTTCCGGCGATCCAGCGCATGGCTCCGATTTCGGTCGCGGTCAGCCCGGACATTGAGGCTTATCTTGACTTCGTCATCACCATGTTCATCGCCTTTGGTGTCGCCTTTGAAGTGCCTATCGTGGTCGTGATTCTGGCCCGAATGGGCATCGTGACGGTGGCGCAGCTGAAGTCATTTCGGACTTACTTTATTGTCGGTGCGGCCGCGGTGGCCGGTCTCGTCACGCCGCCCGACCCGGTCTCCATGATCGCCTTGCTGCTGCCGATGGTCTTGCTGTATGAAGTAGGCATCGTTGCGGCCCAAGTCTTCATCAAGCACACGGCAGCACCAGACGATGCGGCCGATGCCACCAAAGTCTAGCTCAGGGCGCTGGCCTGCGCTGCTTGGGCCGCACGCTGGGCGTCACCTGCACCTCAACTTGCTGGTCGCGCCGCAGCAGACTGAATTTTGAGGCGGTACCCGGCTTCAAGGCGGCCACATTGCTCAATAAATCAGCCACATTGCCAATCGGTTTGCCCGCCACAGTGGTAATCACATCACCGGGCTTGATGCCCGATTGCGCCGCCGGTCCGTTTTGCAGCACGCCGGTGATGATCACCCCTTCCTTGGCCTTGACACCAAAGGTTTCGGCCAGTTCGGGCGACAAATCGTTGGGCTCCACGCCGATCCAGCCGCGCGTGACCTGGCCGTCTTTCACAATGCCTTCCAGCACCAGTTTGGCCGTGGCCACGGGAATGGCGAAACCGATCCCCATGCTGCCGCCCGAGCGCGAATAGATCGCCGTGTTGATGCCCAGCAGATTGCCGGTGGTATCCACCAGCGCCCCCCCCGAGTTGCCCGGATTGATGGCGGCATCCGTCTGGATGAAGTTCTCAAAGGTGTTGATACCCAACTGATTGCGTCCGAGCGCACTGATGATCCCGCTGGTAACGGTTTGCCCAACGCCAAAGGGGTTGCCAATGGCCAACACCTGGTCCCCCACCTGCAGCGCATCTGAGCTGCCCAGCACAATCGCAGGCAAGCGATCAAGTTCAATCTTCAAGACCGCCAGATCGCTCTCCGGGTCGGTGCCAATCACTTTGGCCCGCGCGCGGCGGCTGTCGTTCAGGACCACTTCAATCTCATCGGCACTCTCCACCACATGGTTGTTGGTCAGGATGTAGCCGCTGTCACTCACGATCACGCCACTGCCCAGACCCACCTGCGGCTCATTGCCCTGCTCACCAAAGAAGAACTTGAACCACGGGTCCTGGTTGCGCGGATCCCTTCTGGCCGCTTTGCTGGTATTGATGCTGACCACCGCCGCCGACGCTTTTTGCGCCGCCAGCCGGAAACTGCCAGGCGGCACCACACCGGGGTTGCCACTCGGCGCCTCCATCAGGGCCACGGTGCCCGTGCGCGCGGACCGCCCTGGCAACCAATCGGGTTTCAGGGTGCCAACCACAAAATACGCTGCCAGCACCACCGTGACCGTTTGCGAAAACAACAACCAAAGACGTTTCATAGGAAAAACGGGCTAAGCGCCCTTGCACTGGTTAGTTAGATAGATTGAGCAACACACGCGCAAATTGTAGGCTGCAGGTTGCGCCAAAACCGGCGTAGGGACTATCCAGACTTGCGCTTTGTCACGGTGGGCGGCTGTACAGTGCGGCCATTTCCTGCCCAGGAAGCGCCAGGGCTTCGTCAAGGGGCCTGTGGCGCCGTGCTGCAGCGTGTCTTGCCAGCGCGCTTCTTGCCGCGCCTGACGCCCTGGCCCGCTGGCGGACTCAAAATTTCATTGACAATGCAGTGCATGACGAATCGCACGCAACTTTTGCAAGCCTTTGATGCCCTGCTGCAACCGGAACGCTTTCGCGACTACGGCCCGAACGGCTTGCAGGTCGAGGGGGCGGCCACGGTGCACAAAATCGTCTCCGGCGTCACCGCCAGTCGGGCCTTGATCGAAGCGGCCATTGCCGCCCAAGCGGACACCATTTTTGTCCATCACGGTCTGTTCTGGCGTGCTCAGGACGGACGCATCACAGGCTGGCTTAAAGCACGCCTGGCGCTGCTGCTGGCGCATGACATCAACCTGTTTGCCTACCACCTGCCGCTGGACGCGCACCCCGAGTTGGGCAACAACGCGCAACTGGGTTTGAAACTGGGCCTGCGAACGCTCGCGCGCTTTGGCGAACAAGAGCTGGGGTTTCTGGGCGAACCCCTGGCATCTGCCGGTTTTGCCTCGGCCGAAGTCCTGGCCCAACATATTGAATCCATAGTCAATCGGCCTGTAGCCCTTGTCGGTCCTTCACAAGTAGCTATTAAAAAAATAGCATGGTGCAGCGGGGGCGCGCAAAGCTATTTTGAAGCCGCCATCGCGGCCGGCGCCGATGCCTTCATCACCGGCGAGATTTCGGAGCCCCAGGCGCATTTGGCCCGCGAATGCGGCGTGGCTTATCTGGCCTGCGGCCACCACGCCAGTGAACGCTATGGGGCGCCTGCCGTGGCGGCGCAGGTCGCCGCGCAGTTTGGTCTGGCGCATGAATTCATTGACATCGACAACCCGGCTTGAAAGCGCCCTGCCCCATGAATAATCCGATTGCCATCACGCTCGGCGATTGCGCCGGCATTGGGCCTGAAATCATTGCCAAGGCGTTCCGCGATGCGCCCGAACTCACCCGCGGCTGCTTCGTGGCAGGTGATGTCGCCACGCTGCGGCGCGCGGCCCGAATAATCGATGCGGGCGCCATCGCGCTGCCCATTGCGCTGATCGAGGCCCCCGCCGAGGCCCTCAACCTGCCGCCGCGCTGCCTGCCCGTACTGCAAGTCGGGGCCTTGGCAGAGCCTGTGCCGTTTGGCCGCGTGAGCGCCGAGGCGGGGCAATTGGCCGCCGAATGTGTGATCTGGGCGGCGCAAGCCGCGCTACGCGGTGAGATTGCGGCGCTGGTCACCGCGCCCTTGCACAAGGAAGCGCTGGCGCTCGCGGCCATGCCCGGCGCCCACTACCCCGGGCACACCGAAATGCTGCAGGCACTGGCGGCCGCGCATGGCCACAAGACGCTGGCGGAGATGCCGGTGCGCATGATGCTGGCCAATGACGAGTTGCGCGTGGTACTGGTCAGCATTCATGTGTCCTTGCGCGACGCGATTGCCGCCGTGACGTTTGACAACGTGCTGCAAACGCTGCGCATTGCCCATGCCGCACTCTCGGCCAGCCTGGGCCGGGCACCGCGCATCGCGGTCGCTGGCCTCAACCCCCATGCCGGGGAAGGCGGCCTGTTTGGTCGTGAAGAAATCGACATCATCGCGCCCGCCGTTGCGGCGGCACGCGCTTCAGGCCTCCAGGCAAGCGGCCCATTCGCGCCCGATACCGTGTTCATGCGCGCACGCACCCCAGCGGGGCAGCCGGGTGAATTTGATGCGGTGGTTGCGATGTACCACGACCAGGGCTTGATCCCGGTGAAGTACCTGGGTGTCGAGCAAGGCGTCAATGTGACGCTCGGGCTGCCGCTGGTGCGCACCAGCCCGGATCACGGCACGGCCTTTGACATTGCGGGGACCGGCCAGGCCGATGCAGCCAGTCTGCTGGCAGCGATTGCCATGGCGCGGCGTTTGAGCCAATTGAAGAATTTATAGACAATTGGCCGCTAGCCCCCGTGAAATAAGCACACTTAGCTATAAATAACGTAGCTAAAACTACTTCTTCAAGCTGTCCCGGATTTCACGCAGCAACAGCACATCTTCCGCAGGCGCGGGGATTGCTGCAGGGGGTGGCGGTGCGTTTCTCTTGAGCCGGTTGATCTGCTTGACCATCAGAAAAATGATGAACGCCAGAATGGCAAAGTTGACCGCCACGGTGATGAAGTTGCCATAAGCCAGCACCGGCACACCGGCTTTTTTCAGCGCGTCCAGGGTCATCGCGGTCCCGGCAGGTGCTGGTCTCAGTGCTATGAATAAATTTGAAAAATCCAGTTTTCCGATGACGGCACCCACTATCGGCATCACCAGGTCGCCCACCACGGATTCGACAATCTTGCCGAACGCACCACCGATGATCACGCCGACGGCGAGATCCATCACATTTCCCTTGACGGCAAATTCCCTGAATTCCTGCATCATTCCCATTTTTTGACTCCTGTTGATCGACGGTATGTGGATGATGACCCCAAACGGTCATATCGCAAAGCGGCCAGCACAAGCGCCGCGCAGCTCGCCGACATGGCTCGGTCAGCTACAATCTTGCGCTACCTCCCCCCCTCTCCATCGTGTTGTTCTTCCCTGAGGATTCCCATGAGTGAAACCCTTGCCCCTGGCGGCAAAGTCGACGACAGCAAGCGTACCTGGCTGATTGCCACCAGTTGCGTGGGTGCCGTCGGCGGCATTGCGGCCGTCGTTCCTTTTGTCAGCAGTTTTCAACCGTCTGAAAAAGCCAAAGCCGCGGGCGCAGCCGTGGAGGCGGATATTTCAGCACTCAAACCCGGGGAAAAAATGACCGTGGAGTGGCGCGGCAAGCCGGTCTGGATCATGCGTCGCACGCCAGAGCAACTGGCGGCGCTGCCCAAGCTGGACCCGCAGTTGGCAGACCCCCATTCCGAACGCAAGCCGACCGAGCAGGCCCCCGCCTACGCGCGCAACGCCACCCGCTCGATCAAGCCGGAGTACCTGGTCGCGGTCGGCATCTGCACCCACCTGGGTTGCTCCCCCTCTGACAAATTCCAAACCGGCGCGCAGCCCTCGCTGCCAGACGACTGGCAAGGCGGCTTCTTCTGCCCCTGCCATGGCTCCACGTTCGATCTGGCCGGACGCGTTTTCAAGAACAAACCAGCCCCGGACAATCTCGAAGTGCCGCCCCACGTCTACCTCTCTGACACTCGATTGCTCATTGGCGACGACAAAAAGGCCTAAAGGCACACATCATGGCTGAATTCCACGAAATTTCCCCCAACGCCGCTGCTGGCGAAAAGCTGCTCAACTGGATCGACAACCGATTCCCGCTGTCCAAGCTCTTCAAAGAGCACATGAGCGAGTATTACGCGCCCAAGAATTTCAACATCTGGTACGTTTTTGGTGTGCTCTCGCTGCTGGTGCTGGTGATTCAAATCGTCACCGGCATTTTTCTGGTGATGCATTACAAACCCGATGCCGCATTGGCCTTCGGCTCGGTGGAGTACATCATGCGCGACGTACCCTGGGGCTGGCTGGTTCGCTACATGCACTCCACCGGCGCCTCGGCCTTCTTTATCGTCGTCTATCTGCACATGTTCCGCGCGTTGCTCTACGGTTCGTACCAGAAACCGCGCGAACTGCTGTGGATCTTCGGCATGCTGATCTACCTGTGCCTGATGGCGGAAGCGTTCTTCGGTTATTTGTTGCCGTGGGGCCAGATGTCCTATTGGGGCG
>JANYHL010000022.1 GCA_025359085.1 Gammaproteobacteria bacterium | reverse complement strand
TGGTAGTGCACCCTTTCAGTAAAACGATTTCTGATCAATATCACAACAAGCGAACCCTACTATTCACAGATGGACGGGTACTACCTGAATTCCATTCGCTGACAACGATCAAGGCAGTACAAACCATAGCAGGGCAAAAGTGCGAGTTTGGGGACTGGTTTGAAGCGCTGCAATCGATGAAAGACGCAATTGACCAGCAGGATTACGACGTTGCCATTATTGGCTGTGGTGCCTATGGTTTCCCGCTGGCTGCACATGTCAAGCGAGCCGGTAAGCAAGCCATCCATATGGGTGGCGCTACGCAGATACTTTTCGGTATCAAGGGCAAGCGGTGGGACACGCACCCGGTCATTGGGGCGATGTACAACGAGCACTGGGTTCGCCCCGCGCCTGAAGATGTGCCACAACAAGCCAACAAGGTTGAAGATGGGTGCTACTGGTGAACAAGTCAGGCACACGCGCTACTAAATTCATAGCTTTTCACGCACACCCAGAAAGCGCTATAGCCTGATTTGACTGTAAATTTTCTATGAAGCAACGAATGTCATACCCGCAGTTTATGGATAGTGACAGCTACATTTCCAACAACATTTGACCGAAAAAACAATTAAACTTCGGACAAATACTATTTCATGCCTTTGTTAACCTATGCCACGCACCGCCTCGCCCCATAGCATCGATACCCAAATGACACTTTTGGTGCAGCAGAGCGACGCGGGTACCGTTTTTACCCCGGATGCCTTCGCGCAGTTGGGGAGCCGGGCTGCCATAGACAAGGCTTTGCAGCGCTTGGTAGGTCGCCAGGCGCTGCGGCGCTTGTCGCGTGGGCTATACGACAAGCCGCGCAAGGACGAAATTTTGGGAACCTTGTGGCCTACGGTGGAAGCCGTGGTGCGGGCAGTGGCTGGCAAGGACAAGCTGCGCACCCAGCCTGCGGGCGTGTACGCAGCCAACATGCTGGGGCTGTCTGAGCAAGTGCCCGCCAAAGTCGTGTTGCTGACCGACGGTATCAGCCGCACCGTAAAGGCTGGGCCCATGCAAATCAGCTTTAAGCGCACCACACCACGCCAAATGGCGGCAGCCGGGCGTTTGAGTGGGCTGCTTATTCAAGCATTCAAGTGTTTGGGCGCGCAGCACATCACCCCAGCACGCATACAGCACTTGCGCCAGCAAATTGCGCTTGCAGAGCGGGCCAAAGTGTTGGAAGACATTGCGCTGGCTCCGGCGTGGATGCGCCCTCATCTGCGTGCAGTTGCTGCTGGAGATGCCGTATGACACTGGGTGCAAAGTTTTTGGCGCTGTCGCCCGAACGCCGCGCGCTGGCGTTCGAGCAGGCCGCTGCCGGGCAAGCCGGGCAGGCGGTCATTCTGGAAAAAGACTTCTGGGTGACTTGGTTGCTGGGGTTGCTGTTCTCTTTGCCCGAGGTGGCCCCATTTTTGGTGTTCAAGGGCGGCACTTCCCTGTCCAAGGTGTTTGGCGTGATAGACCGGTTTTCTGAGGACATTGACTTGTGCTTGGTGCCGGCGTTTGTTGGCGCTGACGCGGCGGGCTTTGACGCGCTGACCAGCCGTGTCAAACGCGATGCCGCCGTGCTGGAGATGCAGCGCCTGTGTGCCGAAAAGGCACGCCAGGTGGTGCAACCAGCGCTAGAGAACGCAATCTGCGCGGCTTTGGGCCTAGCACCGGATGGGCAGTGGTTGCATTACGCGCTGGACGCGGATGCCAAGTCGCCCATTCTTTACTTTCGCTATCCCACTGCCCAGGGGCAGGGGTTTGCGTATGTGGCGCGTGAGGTCAAGCTGGAGCTTGGCACCTTGACCGACCAGCAGCCCACGGCCCGTTACCCCATTGCGCCACTGCTAGCCAAAGCCTACCCGGCGCTGTTTGCAGGCTGGGCCTGTGAGGTGGTGGCGCTGGCACTGGAGCGCACGTTTTGGGAGAAGGCGACGATTTTGCATGCCGAGCACCACCGCCCAGCAGGTTCGCCCACGCCCGATCGGTATGCCAGGCATTATTTTGATATGGCCCGGTTGCTGGCGCACCCCAACGCAGCGCTGTTTCTGGCCGATGTGGCGCAATGCAACCGGGTAGTGGACTGGAAAAGCCGCGTGTTTGCGCGCAGTTGGGCGCGCTATGACTTGGCATGCCACGGCACCTTCCGGCTGGTACCACCACTGAGCCGCCGCGCAGACTTGGCACGCGACTACGCCACGATGCGCCCGATGTTCATGTCCGATCCACCGTCTTTCGACGAATTGATGGCGGTGTTGACGGCGGCAGAGCTGACCATCAATGGGGTTCAAAAATGATCCGTGCATTTACTACTAATTTAATAGCTGTTAACGCAAACCCAGTAAGCGCTAGAGCCTGATTTGACTATAAATTTCCCATGACGCAACCCATGCGCATCCCCCCATTTTTGCTCTACCAGAGCGAAGACGGCACCACCCACATAGACGCGAAGTTTCTACCGTGAAGCAGTTGCAAGTCCTCTTCGCCCATAACACCTACCAGCAGCGCGGCGGTGAAGACTCGGTTGTGGAAGCCGAAATCGCCTTGCTCCGTGCCCGAGGTCATGCGGTGCACCTCTACGCGCGTATCGGGCGGGTCACAACCGCCCCGTGCATGAGGTGCTGTTCCCGACGAGGCAGCCACTGGAGTCAACTTTTTTGAGTGAGTTTCAGGGTTTGACCCGAGATGAACTGCCGTTGGCACTGCTTGAAAAAGCACAGCAAGACCTTCTTGATCAATTACCCCGGCAACTGACCCCGAACCACCGCGAGTTCTTGCTATCGCTGGTTCGAGCGGAGCCAGTTTGGAAGTTGATGCCTTTTGAGCATCTCAGGGCACTGCCGGCCTTGAAGTGGAAACTGCTGAACCTGAAGAAACTGCAGTCCAGCAATGCAAAGCGGTTTGCCTTGCAACACAGCGAACTGCAAGCAAGATTTAACGATCTTGACGCGGCCGCCTGAGGAAAAGGGAAAAGTGGACGAAGGGAAAAGGGGACGCTACCCTTTATTAAATTGATAGCTGCTCACGCAGTCTACATATGGGCTAGAAGCCAATTTGACTAAAAAAATATTGCTTTACGGCATCAACTTTTCCCCGGAGCTGACTGGCATTGGCAAGTACACCGGCGAGCTGGCTGCCTGGCTGGCGGCGCGCGGGGAGGTCAATGGCCCTGCATTGGCAGACCATTTGGATTCAGTGCTGGGCGTCGGTCTAAATTTAGACTATATTTAGCCAATTAATTTCAAGCGAGGTAACTATGTCCCTAGCAGAACAGATCAAACCAATCTCGTACCTCAAGTCCAACGCCGCAGACATTGTTAAAGGGTTTGCGACCAATCCAGAAACAATCATCATCACCCAAAATGGCGAAGCAAAGATGGTTGTTATGGACATTGGAGCGTACGAAAGGCAGCAGGAGACGATGGCGTTGCTCAAACTTTTGAGTCTTGGCAGGAGAGATTTTCAAGAGGGTAAATTTCAATCAGCGGACGATTTCTTCAACGAAATGGACGCAGAGACATGACACGCAATGCAGTCATCCTCGATGGCGCCAAGGTAGACTTTCGTGAAATCAAAAAATATGTCAGACAGCAGTTCGGAGACTTGGTTTGGGCTGAAGTGAATCAAGAGTTCAAAGACACCATCAAGCACATAGCCGCCAATCCCCTACTTGGTACACGCATAGAGGAGCTTGGCGC
>JANYHL010000008.1 GCA_025359085.1 Gammaproteobacteria bacterium | reverse complement strand
GATTATCCAATCGCTCTGAATTTCATCTCCGACATCACAACTTGCGAGTGCTCCCGCAGACTTTTGTACCTATGCGACATCACTACATTTACATAAATCGCCAGCCACTATACTCTTAGGCATCACGACAGTGCCATTCGGACCTGACTCCCAATACCCCGAAGTACGTTTTCAAGGGGATCTCCGATTTCGCCCTGTCTCCGCCCGAGATCATTACCGGCGACAACTACGAAGAGCGGGCTCAGGCGCTGGGCGATTTGTTGTCGCCCGTGACCATCAATATTTTCAACATTGCCAAAATTTCTTCCGAAGTGCGCGGTGGCAAAGCCCCGCGCATCAAGCGCTTGAGCGAATACATTGGCCAGAGCTATTTTGACTATCTGGCAGGCCTGCCAGACCTGGTGTTGCTGATGGACGAGTCGCACCGCTACCGCGCCAGTGCCGGGGTGCGGGCCATTAACGAGCTGCGACCCTTGATGGGCTTGGAGCTGACCGCCACGCCGTTTGTGGAAACCACCAAAGGCCCAGTGCCCTTCAAAAACGTGGTGATGGATTACCCCCTGGCCCGCGCCATGGAAGACGGCTTTGTGAAAGAGCCCGCCGTAGTAACCCAGCGCAACTTTGACGCCAAGAGCATGCCGCCGGAAGAGGTGGAGCGCGTCAAGCTGCAAGACGGCGTGCGCATGCACGAGGCCACCAAGGTGGAGCTGAAAACCTACGCCCGCACCAATGGCGTAAAAGAGATCAAGCCATTCATGCTGGTGATTGCGCGCGACACCACGCATGCGGGGGCCTTGCTGGCGCTGTTGCAGTCAGACGCCTTTTTTGACGGGCGCTACCGCAACAAGGTGATTCAGGTGGACAGCAGCAAGAGCGGTGCCGAGGAAGAAGAGATGATCCGCCGCCTGCTGGCGGTGGAGAATGTGGACGAGCCGACCGAGATCGTGATTCACGTCAACATGCTCAAAGAGGGTTGGGACGTGACCAACCTCTACACCATCGTGCCACTGCGCGCTGCCAATGCCCGCACGCTGGTGGAGCAATCGATTGGCCGGGGCCTGCGGCTGCCCTATGGCAAGCGCACCAAAAATGAGGCAGTAGATCGGCTCAACATCATTGCGCACGACCGGTTTCAGGACATCATCGACGACGCCAACCGGGCCGACTCGCCGATCAAGCTCAAGACGCTGATTCTGGACGCGCCCAATGCGGGCGACGACCGCCTGCAAAGCCGGACGGTTCAGCCCAATCTGGCGGCGGCCTTGGGGCTGGATCGGGACGAGGACGCGCCTGAACCGGCTGATGCTGCCGCCCAGGCGACGGCCAGCGGCGTGCCGGTGGCAACGCCCGTGTTCACCACCGCACAAGAGCGGCAAGCGGCGCATGTGGTGATGCAGGTCTTGGCGGAATACGAGGTGCGAACCACGGATGCCCCGACGCGGCAAGCCTTTTTGGCGCCGGAGTTGCAGGCCCGCATTGCCGAGGCGGTGAAGGAGCGCCTGCCACCCGTGCAGCTCAGTGTTTTAACGGGCACGGATGCCCCGCCCGAGTTGGACCTCGCTGACGTGGTGCGCCGCACGGTGGAGGTGGTGGTGAAGCAAACCATTGACATTCCGCGCATTGCCGTCGTGCCCAGGGGGGTGATGACCAGCGGTTTCAAACCCTTTACGCTGGATGTGACGGGCCTGCAGCTGCAGCCCAAGGACCGTTCACTGGTGGGCCAGAGCCTGCGCACGCACGAGCAGTTCACGCTGTCGGCGCAAAGCAGGCGCACCGAGCGGCGGCTGGAGGACTACATCGTCCACGCGTTGGTTGAGTTTGATGACATCGACTACTTCACACAGGCCAGCCTGTTGTATAACCTGGCCGGGCAAATGGTGGCGCACCTGCAAAGCTACCTGCCGCAGGCAGATGAGGTGCGCAACGTACTGGACCTGGACCGGCAACTGATTGCCAACAACATCCATGCGCAGATGATGGATCACTTTTATGAGTCGGCCACCGAATACACGGTCGAAGTGCGGCGCGGCTTTACGACGCTGAAGGAGCCCACCTACACCGTGGGTGCGGGTCAGCCGGTGCGCGACTACCGCCACACGGTAGATGAGCCCAGCCGTATTAAGCAGATGGTATTTGGGCACTTTTCACGTTGCCTGTATCCGCAGCAGAAGTTTGATTCGGACACGGAGCGACGTTTTGCTGTGATCTTGGAGCGCGACGCCGACAAGTGGTTCAAACCCGCCAAGGGGCAGTTCCAGGTGTTCTACAAACTGGGGGTGGAGCAGCCCGAGTACGTGCCTGACTTTGTCGTGGAAACTGCGCATTTCCTGCTGATGGTGGAGACCAAGGCGCGCAATGAGTTGGCTGCTGACGATGTCAAGGCCAAAGCCGAAGCGGGCGCCCTGTGGTGCAAACATGCGTCAGACCATGCACGTACCGCCGGTGCCAAGCCCTGGAAATATCTATTGGTGCCGCATGATCAGGTGACAGAGGATAAACGGCTGATTGACTACTTGTCGTTTGAGAAAGCCAGCCGGACTTGAAAAAACGGCACCCGCAGGTGCCGTTTTTATGGTTTCATATGCCAAATAGGCCTCTAGCCCCCGCCAGCATTTCGCAAGCAGCTATAAATTAAATAGCACCTCTCAAGCCGCCGGTGCAACGTCTGAAACAGCCACCACCGGCGCCACCGCCTGCGACGCCTTCACCTTCAGCCGCCAGCCATGCAGCAGCGGCTCGGTGTAGCCACTCGGTTGGCTCAAGCCCTTGAACACCAGATCGCAAGCGGCCATGTAGGCCATGCTGGTGTCAAAGTGCCCGGCCATCGGCTGGTACAGCGGGTCGCCGGCGTTCTGGCCGTCCACCACGGCTGCCATGCGCTCGAAGGTTTCCTTGATTTGAGCTGCGGTGACGACCCCGTGGTGCAGCCAGTTGGCCATGTGCTGGCTGCTGATGCGCAGCGTGGCGCGGTCTTCCATCAGCGCGACGTTGTGGATGTCGGGCACCTTGGAGCAGCCGACGCCCTGGTCGATCCAGCGCACCACGTAGCCGAGGATGCCTTGCGCGTTGTTGTCGAGCTCTTGCTGTTTCTCGGCGGCGGACCAGTTCGGTGTGGCGGTCACGGGAATGGTCAGCAAGCCAACCAACAAGTTGTCGCGCTGCTTGTTGAAGTCGATCTTTTCCAGTTCCTTTTGAATGTCGCTGACCAGCACCTGGTGGTAATGCAGCGCGTGCAGCGTGGCGCCGGTGGGGCTGGGCACCCAGGCGGTGTTGGCACCGGCCAAGGGGTGGGCGATCTTTTGCTTGAGCATGTCTTTCATCAGATCCGGCATGGCCCACATGCCTTTGCCGATTTGCGCCTTGCCGCGCAAGCCGCATGAGAGGCACCAGCACGTTGTTGCGCTCGTAGGCGGCAATCCAGGCGCTGCTTTTCATGTCGCCCTTGCGGATCATGGCGCCGGCCTGCATGGCGCTGTGCATTTCGTCGCCGGTGCGGTCCAAAAAGCCGGTGTTGATGAAGGCGACGCGGCTGCTGGCTGCCGCAATGCAGGCTTTCAGGTTGACGCTGGTGCGGCGCTCTTCGTCCATGATGCCGAGCTTGACGGTGCTGTCTGGCAGCCCCAGCATTTTTTCAACGCGAGAGAATAGCTCGGCGGCAAAAGCGACCTCGAACGGGCCGTGCATCTTGGGCTTGACAATGTAGACCGAGCCCTTGCGCGAGTTGCGGATGGCGTCTTTGGCGCTGCGTTTCAGGTCGTGCATGGCGATGGTGGTGGTGACCACGGCGTCCAGAATGCCTTCCGGGATTTCACGCGTCACGCCCGCCTTGTCGGTGTACAAAATGGCCGGGTTGGTCATCAGGTGGCCGACGTTGCGCACGAACATGAGCGAGCGGCCGTGCAGCGTGACTTTTTTGCCTTTGCCGGAGGGCGGGGTGTAAAGGCGGTCGGCGTTGAGGCCGCGCGTGAAGGTCTTGTCGCCCTTGGTGACGCTTTCGGTCAACGTGCCTTGCAGGATGCCAAGCCAATTGCTGTAGGCCAGCACTTTATCGTCAGCGTCCACCGCCGCAATCGAGTCTTCCAGGTCGAGGATGGTCGAGAGCGCGGCTTCTAACACCAGGTCGCAGACACCGGCCGGGTCGCTCGCGCCGATCGGGGTGCTGCGGTTGATGATGATGTCCAGATGCAGGCCGTTGTGCTGCAGCAGCACCGAAGAAGGCGTTTTGGCGTCGCCCTGAAAACCGATCAGCTGCGCCGGGTTGGCCAGGCTGGTGCTGGAGCCGTCGGCCAGCTTCACGGCCAGCTTGCCGTCCTTGATGCGGTAGCTGACGGAATCGACGTGCGAACCCTTGCGCAGCGGCGCGGTGCGATCCAGCACATGGCGCGCGTATTCAATGACCTTGGCGCCGCGCCTGGGGTTGTAGCCGCCTTTTTTGCCGACCCTTTCGCAGCCTTTGGTTTCATCAATCACGTCGGTGCCATAAAGCGCGTCGTATAGGCTGCCCCAACGCGAGTTGGCAGCGTTCAGGGCGTAGCGGGCGTTCAGGATCGGCACCACCAGCTGCGGCCCAGCTTGCACCGCCAGCTCGGCATCGACCTGGGTGGTGCTGATGCGGGCTTTTTGGGGCGACGGCACCAGGTAGCCGATCTGCTCCAGAAAAGCGCGGTAGGCGGGCATGCTGTTGGGAGCCGCGCTGTCGCTCAGGTTGATCGGGCCGGGGTGGGCAGCGTGCCAGCTATCGAGCTCGGTCTGCAGGCGCTCACGCTCAGCCAGCAGGGCAATGTTTTTCGGGGCCAGATCGGCCACGATGGCGTCAACGCCTTTCCAGAATTTGGCAGGGGTCACGCCGGTGCCGGGCAGCACCTGGGTGTCGATGAACTGCTGCAACACAGTGGCAATTTGCAGGCGGTGCTTGGCGATACGTTCGGTCATGATGGGGTGGCTTCTCAATGAAAGGTTGCTGAACCAGGAAGGCGCCGACAGACGGGCGATGGGGTGATGATACAAAACCGGGCTTAAGCCGGAAAAAATTCCAGCACCGCACGCAGGCTGTTGCCAACGCGCGTGGGTGGGCTGCCGAGCTCTTCAAATGGCAGCTGGTAACGGTTGACCCACAAGGTCTGGTAGCCGTACCAGGTGGCGCCCAGCGCATCCCAGGCATTGCTGCTGACAAAGACGATTTGTGCGGCGGGGAATCCGGTGGCCTGCTCGCCCAGCGCATAGGCTTGCGGGTGGGTTTTGTAGAGACGGATCGGGTCCACACTGATGACGTGATCCAGCAGGCCGGCCAACCCGGCCGACTGCACCGCAGCATGCAACATGGGGGCGTCACCGTTGCTCAAGATGCCGCTCGGGATGCCGCGATTTTTCAGCTCGCGCAACACCGCCAGGTTCTCCGGGAAGGCACTTAAATGCTGGTACTGCGCCAGCAGCCGCTCGATAGGGTCCCCATAGCGAGACTGGAAATCCGCCTCCGGATTTAGATCAAATTGGCCTGTAGCCCTCGTCAAATAATCGTTAGCAGCTATTTTTTTAATAGCATAAACCAAGGCCGCACGAGTCAGAGCGCTAAACGGCTGGTAGTGTGCCCCGTGGTTGCTGGTGGTAACGAGCCGGGTGTATTCAATCTGCTTGTCGCGCCACAGCACGCTCAGGGCCAGGCCCTGGCCAGGAAACAATTCCTCCGCCAACTGGCCCACGCTGTACACATCAAACAAGGTGCCGTAGGCGTCAAACAAGACGGCACGGGGCACGGCGGGAAGGGATGAACTGTTATGTGTCATGCGTCACTTTATTCCAATTCAGCACCAGGACCAACGCTGGCCATCGTCCACGCCGATCCATCATTGACAATGTACCGGTTTCGCTTTCCTGCCAAAGCCCCCTTGCACGGCAACATCGTTGCAAGAATCAAATCAAGCCACTTCCCGCTCCAACCCAAGCGCTGCCGTGGCACGCCAACTGGCGGCCTCGGCCGACCCGAAGAGTTGTTCGACGACGCTCATCTGCTGGTCATCGGGGGCCTGGCCAACATCACTCTGCCGGATGGCGCGTGCGCCGACAGCCGCCGACCCTGGGCCAACACACCGCAGAGCTGCTGCTTGAATTCGGATACAGTAGCAGCCAACTGGAGGCGTTGCACGCCAGTCACGCGGTCGCATAAAAAACAATCCATCGTGCGGAAAGCTGTTTGAAACATAAGACAAAATTCATAGGAATGGGCTTGCTCTGTCTGGCCCTGGGCAGTCAGGCACTGACGCTGGGGCGCATTCGCGGCGCCGTGCTGGTTGGCAAGCCGCTGGATGTGACCGTGCAGGTTCAACTCGACGCCAGCGAGAGTGCCTCGTCCCTGTGTTTTGAGGCCGACGTGTTTCATGCCGATACGCGCCAGGAGGCCAGTCGCGTGCGGGTGCTGGTCGACGCCTCGGCGCAAGCCGCCAGCGCTAACGTACGCATTTTGTCTTCCGCCCTCATTGACGAACCGGTCGTTACCGTCTATTTGCGCAGCGGTTGCAGCGGCAGAACAAGCCGTCGTTACGTCTTGCTGGCCGATTTTCCCAGCGAGCTGGCGGCACCGCTGCCCGCCGTGTTGATTGCCCCGTCCGCTGCACCAGCGGCATTAGCGCCAGCAAGGGGGCGGCCGCTGGTCACGGCTGAAGCACCCCAACCGGCACTTCGCACCGGGCGCGCGACCGAACGTCAAGCCACAAAAAACACGTCAGTTGCAGCCACCAGCGTGAAGACTGGCGCCATGCGCAAAGCGGCGCCCGCATCGGGTCGGCCACGCTTGAAACTCGACCTGTTTGAACTCCTGGAGGAGCGCGAGCCCACGCTCAATTTTTCGACTGAAATGTTGATCCGGCCTAGCAGCGACCCGGCGCGGCGATCCGAAGCGGCGGCACTCTGGCAGGCCTTGAATGCCTCACCCGAAGAGACCTTGCGGCAAGGCGCCCGGGTGCTCGCGCTGGAGGCAGACGTCAACGCTCTGAAGAGCCTCACTGCGAAAAATCAGCTCAGTCTGACCGACCTGGGTGCCCGCTTGCACAAAGCAGAGTCTGAGCGTTTTTCAGCCTGGGTTGTTTACGCGCTGCTCGCCAGTTTGCTGGCTTGTCTGGCGGCCCTGGCTTTTGTTTCGAAACGCCAACGCCGCAGGCTGGCCCATGACAAGGATTGGTGGAGCCAGACCCACGCCGAGCTGTTCCCGTCAATTGATGCCAGTGAGCCCAAGTTGACACCTGAACCCAGGTCAGCGCCAGCCCCGCAAGCGCGCAACCCCTCACCCCAACCGGGGCAAGCACCGGTCTCGGCCACGGCCGGGTTGTGGCAAGATTCTTTATCGGCCTCCGATCTGGATGTCAACATGGCTGAGGTGAGCCATTCGACTTTTGATCAGCTCCTGCAGGCCAACGCCACGCCCCAGACAACCCCCGTAACGACAGCACCCACGGGCAATGCACCGCAGACGCGCACCCTCCCTGCTCTGCCGACATTGAGTCAGCAACAGGGAAACTTATTGGTCGCACAGGGTCGGCCCGAACAGGCCGTGGGCATTCTCACGCAACATCTGAATGACGGTGGCCGCCCCAATCCTGCGCTGTATCTGGATTTGATCAGCCTGTTGCACACACTGGGTTTGAAAACTGATTTTCTACACTATCGCGAGGAGTTCGGTCGCTTCTTTGGCAGCAAGGTTCCTGAGTTTTTGGTATTTAAAAATGAGGGCCGCAGCCTGGAGGCCTACCCGCAGATGTTGTCCCGCATCATCGAACTTTGGCCTAACCCCCAAGTGCTCGAACTGATGGAAACCTTCATTTTTCAGGATCCCTTCGAATCCAAACCTGCGTCCTTGGATTTGGCGGCTTTTCGTGACCTGCTGCTGCTGTATGGCGTGGCACAGGATATTGTTCTGACGCTCCCAGCCGCCAACGACGAACCAGTCCCTAAGACCCTGCCCCCGCCCCCGCTTTTGGCCCTGCTGGATCTGGATTTGTCGGAGCCGGAAGGGGCGCCTGCGGGCGGCCAGCCAGCGGCCATAACGGATATTGACCTGCCCGAGCAACCCAGGCAAGGTCAGTCACGCGCCAGCTAGCCGAACCAACTGGAATAAGCCCTACCGTCGGCTACGCCAGCAACAGCGTGCCCGGGCACTCCAGGTAGCCGCGCATCTTCTGGATAAATTCAGCCGCGTACATCCCGTCCACCACCCGGTGGTCGAACGACGAGGACAAATTCATCATCTTGCGCGCCACCACCAGCCCGCCCTTGATCATGGGCCGTTCGACGATGCGGTTGGTGCCCACAATGCCCACTTCAGGGTGGTTGATCACCGGGGTGCTGACAATGCCGCCTAAAGCGCCCAGGCTGGTCAGGGTGATGGTGGAGCCGCTCAAATCGTCGCGGGCGGCCTTGCCGTTGCGGGCGGCTTCACTGGCGCGCAGCACGGCGCTCGCCGTGGCCCACAAATCCAGCGTTTCGGCGTGGCGGATCACCGGCACCATCAGGCCGCCATTGGTTTGCGTCGCCATGCCCAGATGAACAGCACCGTAACGGGTGACCACCCCGGCATCGTCGTCATAGCGGGCATTGACCTCGGGGTGCTCGCGCACCGCCAGCACCATCGCACGGATCAAAAACGGCAGCAGCGTCAGGCGGCCCCGCGTGGCGCCGTACTGGCTGTTCAGGCGCGCGCGCAGGTCTTCAAGTTCGGTCACGTCGATTTCTTCGACGTAGGTGAAATGCGGAATGCGGCGCTTGGCCTCCTGCATTTTTTGTGCAATCTTGCGGCGCAGGCCAATCACGGGGATCGCCTCTTCGGTATTGCGTTGCGCGTAGCGCTGATCGGCCAGCGCGCTGGCGGGTGTATGCCCGGCGCGCTTGGCATGGGCGTCCAGATCGCCCTGCGTGATGCGTCCGGCCGGGCCGCTGCCGTTGACGCAACCCAGGTCAATACCCAGTTCCCAGGCCTGGCGCCGCACTGCGGGGGCGGCAATCGACAAGGCGCCGCGGGGTCGGGCAAGCGGCGCTGTCGCTGTTGGCGCAAGCTGGGGCGCGGCTACGGTCGCCAGCGCTGGTGTTGGGGTTGGGGCCGGAGGTGCAGGGGCAGCTTTGGCTGCAGCCAAAGCAGTTGCAGGCGCCGCTGCGGGAGCGGGCACGACCGCTGCATCTGCGGCGGGCTGAACCGAACCTTGCACTTCAATGTGAATGATCTCGGTGCCCACCGCCACCACCTGCCCTGCCGAGACGTTGAGCGCCACCACGGTGCCCGCCACCGAAGACGGGATTTCGACCGTGGCCTTGTCGGTCATCACGTCGGCCAGAATCTGGTCCTCGGCGACTACGTCGCCCACCTTCACATGCCAGACCACCAGTTCGACTTCGGCAATGCCTTCGCCAATGTCAGGCATCTTGATTGTTTGAATGCTCATCTCAGGCCTCCAGCACACGTTTGAACGCCGCGGCCACCCGCGCTGGCCCGGGGAAATAGGCCCATTCCTGCGCGTGCGGGTAAGGGGTGTCCCAGCCCGCCACACGCTCAATCGGGGCTTGCAGGTGGTAGAAGCAATGCTCCTGAATCAGCGCGGACAGCTCAGCGCCCAGACCGTTGGTGCGGGTCGCCTCATGCACGATCACGCAGCGGCCGGTTTTTTTGACCGACGCCACCAGCGTGTCGAGGTCCAGCGGCCACAGACTGCGCAGATCGATGATTTCGGCATCGACGCCGCTTTCGTTCGCCGCCGCTTCGGCCACATAAACCATGGTGCCGTAAGCGATCACGGTCAGCGCCGACCCCGGCCGGAACACCGCCGCCGAGTCCAGCGGCACGGTGTAATAACCGTCGGGCACCAGCCCCAGCGGGTGTTTGGACCAAGGCACCACCGGCTGCTCGTGGTGGCCATCAAACGGGCCGTTGTAGAGCCGTTTGGGCTCCAGAAAAATGACCGGGTCGTCGTTCTCGATCGAGGCAATCAACAACCCCTTGGCGTCATACGGGTTGGACGGCATCACGGTGCGCAGGCCACAGACCTGGGTGAACATGGCCTCCGGGCTCTGGCTGTGGGTCTGGCCACCGTAGATACCGCCGCCACACGGCATGCGAATCGTCATCGGGCAGGTAAAGTCGCCGGCCGAACGGTAACGCAAGCGCGCCGCTTCTGAGACGATCTGGTCGGTGGCGGGGTAAACGTAGTCGGCAAACTGGATTTCGACCACCGGGCGCAGGCCATAGGCGGCCATGCCGACGGCCGTGCCGACGATGCCGCCTTCAGAAATGGGGGCATCAAACACGCGCTGGTTGCCATACTTGTGCTGAAGCCCTTCGGTGCAGCGGAACACGCCGCCAAAATAGCCGACGTCCTGGCCATACACGACCACGTTCGGGTCACGCGCCAGCATCACATCCATGGCGGAGCGCAGCGCCTGGATCATGGTCATCGGGGTTTTGTTGAGAGAGGTGTCGTCAGTCATGATCAGGCTCCCAATTCCTGGCGCTGCGCCCGCAAGTGCGCGGGCATGTCTTTGTAAACGTCTTCAAACATCGCATCCAGGTTTTGCGGTCGGCCATCGGCCAGGGTGCCGTAACGCTCGGCTTCTTTTTGCGCCGCGGCCACCAGCGCTTCCAGCTCTTTTTTTGCAGCGTCGTGCTCGGCCTCCGACCAGGCGCCGAGTCCGATCAGATGCTGCTTCAGGCGCGCAATCGGATCGCCCAGCGGAAAGCGCGCCGCGTCATTGGCCGGGCGGTACTTGCTCGGGTCGTCCGAGGTCGAGTGCGGACCGGCACGGTAGGTCACCCACTCAATCAGCGTCGGGCCAAAGTTGCTGCGGGCCCGCTCCAGTGCCCATTGGGAGGCGGCATAAGCGGCCAGAAAGTCATTACCATCGACGCGCAGCGAAGCAATGCCGCTGCCAACACCACGCGCGGCAAAGGTGGTGCCTTCGCCCCCGGCGATGGCCTGAAAGGTGGAAATCGCCCACTGGTTGTTGACCACGTTGAGGATGACCGGCGCACGGTACACATGGGCAAAGGTCAGGCCGGTGTGAAAGTCAGCCTCGGCGGTGGCGCCGTCGCCAATCCAGGCGGAGGCCACCTTGTCATCGCCCTTGATGGCCGATGCCATGGCCCAACCGACCGCCTGAATCACCTGCGTGGCCAGGTTGCCCGAAATCGAGAAGAAGCCCTGCTTCTTGCTGGAATACATCACCGGCAATTGGCGGCCCTTCATCGGGTCGCGCTCATTCGAATAGAGCTGGCAGATCATGCTCACCAGGTCGTTGTCCTCGCGCGCCAGCATCAGGCCTTGCTGGCGGTAAGTCGGGAAGCACATGTCGCCCTCGCCCAGCGCCAGCGCGTGGGCGCAGGCAATGGCTTCTTCGCCCAGGCATTGCATGTAGAAGGACATTTTTTTCTGCCGCTGGGCGATCAGCATGCGGGCATCAAAAGCACGGGTCAGCAGCATGGCGCGCAGGCCCCGACGCAACAGCGCCACATCCACCTTGGGTGCCCAGGGGCCGACCGCCTGGCCGTGGTCGTCCAGCACCCGAATCAGCGCAAACGCCAGATCGTTGGTTTGCGCGGCGGGCACATCCACCGGCGGGCGGCGCTTGGCACCGGCAGCAGACAGGGGCAGGTAGGAAAAATCGGTGTCATTGCCAGGCCGCCCGGTCGGCTCTGGCACATGCAGATGAAGGGTTTCGCGCTTGGGCATCGGTTTGTCTCCTTGCAAGATTGTGTCTTGTCTCAGATGGTCTGTAAATTCAGGAATCAGGCTGCGTTACGGATAGTCGCACAAGCTGAACCAACAATGCAGCAATGCCTGCGGGATCACCGCAGGCATTGCTTGGCAGATGAAGCATAACGGATTTTGCTTGATCACCGCACCACCACGCCAAACCAGAATCGCCCCCCGCAGGTTATTCTTTACCGGAACGATCTCGGGCCGCATTGACCGGGTGAAGCGCCCTGCCTGTGCAAGGCCTCGTCTCCAGGCTTTCGCGAACGGTACCGTCTCCCTTTACCTGCCCGTTGCGATGTGCGGCCAATCATTCGAGGAAATTGAGGGTACCCGATGACGCCGTCATAGCGTGATTCGTTTTAACAAACCGTGCAAATCAATCATAAGAGTGATAAATTACACGGATGAATCCTCGCCTCATTCAACATCAGCTGGTAACGCTGCTCGGTCAGTTTCCTGCAGTGGTGCTCCTCGGGCCGCGTCAGGCGGGCAAAACCACCCTGGCCATGGCCGAAATGGCGCGGCGCGGCGACGCCGTTTATCTTGACCTGGAGCTACCTTCGGCCCAGCGGCAACTGGACGACCCGGAGGCCTTTCTGTTGGCCCAGCGCAATCGGCTGGTCATCCTGGACGAGGTGCAGCGCATGCCCGAATTGTTCGCCGTGCTGCGTGGTGTCATCGATATTCGCCGTCGGGGCGGTGAGGCTGCGGGGCAGTTCCTGCTGCTCGGCTCAGCCTCTGGTGTGTTGTTGAAGCAAACCAGTGAAAGTCTGGCGGGACGGGTTGCGCAGCTCGAACTCACGCCTTTCCAGGCCCGCGAAGTGCTTGCGACCGATGCGTCCGTCACTGAACTTAATCCGCTCTGGGTACGCGGCGGTTTCCCCTTGTCCTGGTTGGCGCAAGGAGACGCGCAAAGCCTGCGCTGGCGCGAGGCGTTCATCTCGACCTATCTGGAGCGCGACATTCCAGCTTTGGTTCCGCGCCTGCCAGCCACCACGCTGCGCCGTCTGTGGACCATGCTGGCCCATGTGCAGGGCGGCTTGCTCAACCAGTCGCAACTTGCCTCCGCGCTGGCCGTAAGTGGTCAGACCGTGTCACGTTATATCGATATCCTGTGCGATTTGATGCTGGTGCGTCGTCTGCCCGCCTGGCACGGCAATGTTGGCAAGCGGCTGGTGCGCGCCCCCAAGGTCTATGTGCGTGACAGCGGCATTACCCATGCCCTGCTGGGTTTGGAGCGTCTGGAGTCGGTACTGAGTCACCCGGTTGCCGGCGCCAGCTGGGAGGGGTTCGTGATTGAACAACTGCTCGCCGCTGCGCCGCACGCCGACGCCAGCTTCTACCGAACCGCGCATGGAGCCGAGGCCGACCTCGTGCTGACAATGCGCCAGGGGGAAACCTGGGTGATTGAAATCAAGCGTTCGTCAGCGCCTACGGTATCGAAAGGTTTTCATCTGGCCGCCGGCGACGTTGGCGCCACGCGCAAGCTGCTGATCGCGCCAGTCGGTGCGTCTTACCCGATGCGCGATGGGATTGATGTGATGAATCCGCTCACAGCGGTGGCAGAACTGGCCAGATATTCATAAGAAATCTGACTTCAGCCCCCGTGTCGCATGCGTAAGAAGCTATTAATTTAATAGCTCGAGAAATTCGACAAATCTCGAAGTGCAGAACAGACGCCGCCACGCTGAACCAAAGCGTCACAAGGGCGAAGACTGGAAGAAGCGGGACGCAACGTCATGATGAGGTCCGAACATGACTACCCCCGAAAGCGCTTGCGCGTCAGCGCCAGCGCCAGCCAGAATCCGCCCACGGCATAGGCCGTCAGCACCGCCACCGGGCGCAACCAGTGGACGGGCCACTGGTCCATGAACAGCGGACGCACCAACGCCACCGCGTTGGTCAGCGGCAGCCAGCTTGAGATCAGGCGCACCACCTCAGGCAATTGCTCCAGCGGGAAAAAAATGCCGCTCAAGAACATCATGGGTGTCAGAAACAGCGTGAAATAGTAGGTGAAAAAGTCGTAGCCCTTGGCCAGCGCGTTGAAGATCAGCGCCAGGCAACTGAAGGTGATGCACACGCCCAGCAGCACCGGCCACGCCAACAGTAATTTGGGTGAATAGCTGATGCCCAGGACCAGCATCACACCCAGAATGGCCGTCACGGTAAACAGCGCCTTGAACGCGGCCCACAACATCTCGGCCAGCACGATGTCGTCCAGATTCACCGGCGCGTTCATGATACCGTCCCAGGTTTTTTGCACATGCATGCGCGAAAACGCCGAGTACAGCGCCTCAAAACTGGCCGCCTGCATGGCGCTCATGCAGATCGAGCCGCTGGCCAGAAACAAGATGTAGGGCACCGGCGTGCCGTCCACGCTGACCTTGCCGACCAGCGCGCCCATGCCGTAGCCAAAGGCGACCAGCCACATCAGGGGTTCGGCAATATTGCCCACCAGACTGGGAATGGCCAGCTTGCGCCAGACCAGCAGGTTGCGCAGAAAGACCGGCCACCAGCGCCACGACAGCTCGGGCGCGCGCCAGACTGATTGATTCATGGGGGGGTTCGTTGGAGTGCTCATGCGTCCTCCCTGATCTGGCGGCCAGTGAGTTTGAGAAACAAATCTTCCAGATTGGCCGGGCGGTGCAGCGTGCGCAACTGCGGGTAAGCGGTCAGGCCCTGCAACAGCGGCTGGGCATCGGCCGTATAGAAAAACACCGTTTCCCCACTTACCTCCGTGCGCGCCGCCAGGGCTTTGAGCGGCGAGTCCGCCAGCGCCTGCGCCCCGGCGCCAAACACCTCCACCACATCGGGCTCCAGATACTGGGCAATCAAATCGCGCGGCGCCCCCTCGGCAATTTTTTTGCCATGGTCCACCACCAGCAGCCGGTGGCACAGGCGCTCGGCCTCGTCCATGAAGTGGGTGGTCAGCAAAATCGATTTACCCTCAGCCAGCAGCAACTGCAGGCGCTCCCACATCAGGTGGCGCGCCTGCGGGTCCAGGCCGGTGGTGGGCTCGTCCAGCAGCAGCAGACGCGGGTTGTTGACCAGCGCGCGCGCCAGGCTCAGGCGTCGCTTCATGCCGCCCGAGAGTTCACCCGGCTTGGCGTTGGCCTTGTGGGTCAGAGAAGCAAACTGCAGCAGCGCTGGCACGCGTTCACGAATTTGCGCGTCTTTCATGCCGAAATAGCGGCCATAGACCAGCAGGTTCTCGGCACAAGAAAAGTCGGGGTCGAGCGTGTCCATCTGGCTGACCACGCCCAACTGCGCCTTGATCGCCAGCGCCTCGGCAGGCATTTGCAGGCCAAACGCGGTGACCTGCCCCTCATCCGGCACGGTCAGACCCAAACACATGCGAATGGTGGTGGTTTTGCCCGCGCCGTTGGGGCCGATCA
Organism: Gammaproteobacteria bacterium; assembly: GCA_025359085.1. Classification (GTDB taxonomy): domain Bacteria; phylum Pseudomonadota; class Gammaproteobacteria; order Burkholderiales; family Burkholderiaceae_C; genus Rhodoferax. Next base: position 23,490 of record JANYHL010000008.1, on the reverse strand, counting down.
CGCCCAGGCACTCACCCGGTGCGATGTCAAACGACATATCGCTCACCACGGTGGCATCGCCGTAGCGTTTGACCAGGTGTTGCACCGATAAAATTGAATCATTCATGGGCGTGATTGTCTCCCACTACGATGTGTCAATCTGCCCACTTTTGATTAACCCCACGGACGCGGCAACGCGCAAACTCCATGACCACACTCGGCACGCCCCTGTCCCACCACGCCACCAAAGTCATGCTGCTGGGCAGCGGCGAGCTCGGCAAAGAAGTCATCATTGCGCTGCAGCGGTTGGGCGTGGAAACCATTGCGGTGGACCGCTACAACCACGCGCCCGGCCAGCAGGTGGCGCACCACGCGCGCACCCTCCTCATGACCGACCCGGCGCTGCTCAAAGCCTTGATCCTGGCGGAAAAACCCGACCTGGTGGTGCCCGAGATCGAGGCCATTGCCACCCCGATGCTCGAAGTGCTGGAAGCCACCCGCGTGGTGCGCGTCATCCCGACCGCGCGCGCCGCGCGCCTGACCATGGACCGCGAAGGCATTCGCCGCCTGGCGGCTGAAACGCTGGGCTTGCCGACCAGTCCGTACCGGTTTTGCGACTCGCTGGCTGAACTGCAAGCCGCCATCGAGGGTATCGACGGCCAAGGCATTGGCTACCCCTGCATCGTCAAGCCGGTGATGAGCTCATCGGGCAAAGGGCAAAGCAAAATCAGCGGCCCGGCGGACGTGCAAAAAGCCTGGGAGGATGCCATGGCCGGTGGCCGCGCCAGCCATGGCCGGGTCATCGTCGAGGGCTTCATCGACTTTGACTACGAGATCACCCTGCTTACGGTGCGCGCCAAAGGGGCCGACGGTCAAATTGAAACTCATTTTTGCGAACCCGTGGGCCATGTGCAGGTCAACGGCGACTATGTGGAAAGCTGGCAGCCGCACCCGATGCACCCGGCGGCCCTGGAAAGAGCGCGCCACATTGCCAAAACCGTCACCGATGACTTGGGGCTGGGTGTGGACGGCCAGGCCTCGGGCCTCGGCATTTTTGGTGTCGAACTGTTTGTCAAGGGCGATCAGGTCTGGTTCAGCGAAGTGTCACCGCGCCCTCACGACACCGGCCTGGTGACGCTCACCACCCAGTGGCAAAGCGAATTCGAGCTGCACGCCCGCGCCATTCTGGGCCTGCCGGTGAACACCGCGCTGCGCAACCCCGGCGCCAGCGCCGTGATCTACGGCGGCTTGGACGCCAAGGGCATCGTGTTTGACGGTGTCGATGAAGCGCTGCGCGTGCCCGGCACCGACCTGCGCCTGTTTGGCAAGCCCGAGAGCTTCGTCAAACGCCGCATGGGCGTGGCGCTGGCCGCGCATACCGACGTGGAACAGGCGCGGGTCAATGCGAAGCTGGCGGCGTCGAAGGTGAAGCCACGTGCGGCGTGAGTTATTTGCTATTAAATAAGTAGCTTACTGCGCTTATTCTGCGGGGTCTAGAGCCTGATTTTCTATAAATTAAACCCGTCACTGCTAAGCACTCCAAGACAGACCGATGGCGCGATGAAGTCCACTTCTCGTCGACCCCAAAAGACACTCAGGCGACGTAGAGATTTGCGATCTGCCTCCTCCAAACCTGACATTGGTGTTGACATTTTGGTCACCAAAATGTGGCATTCAAATCCACAATCTAGGCACAACTATGGAAGGACTGTGACTACCGTTGGCGCAGCAAGACAAATTACTGACCACTTTGTAATTTGCCGGTCATACTTCCGTCGAGGTTGGCTTTCTATAGTTCACTCATATCGCGATGAAGCGATAGACACTGGACAAGAAGGTACACCATGATGACCGACCTGCCCGGCAATCTTTAACAGACATTGAAAGGAATCATCATGAAAACCAACTTTACAGCCATCGCAATTGTTCTCGCTTCCACTTTGGTCGCCAGCACCAGTTTCGCCGGAGTGACGCGTGAACAAGTCCAGGCCGAATACGCTCAAGCGGTTCGCAGCGGCGACATCATGGGTGGCGGGGAGAGCGGCCTCAAACTCAACGAGTTGTACCCGAACCGCTATCCGGCCAAGCAAGTGCAGTCAAGCATCACTCGCGAACAGGTCACAGCGGAACTCGCCCAGGCGACCCGCAGCGGTGACATCGTGGCCAGCAACGAAGCCGGCGTCAAACTCAACGAGTTGTATCCGAGCCGCTACCCAGCCAAGCAAGTGCAAGCTGGCGTTACGCGGGAGCAGGTCAAGGCCGAGCTTGCCCAAGCCCTTCGCACTGGCGACTTCATGGTCGGCGGTGAGGTCGGCGGGAAGTGCAACGAATTGCATCCGAATATGCATTCGGCCGTGTGATTCTGGGGCTGGCGTGCGCTGCTAACGTGGGCTTATGCCAGCCAAGGGCCGTGCTAATTCATATTGGATTGTTGCGGTTTTTCTGACAACCCGCCCTCGTAGCGGGTTTCCTTTGTCAATTAGCTGATCCATCAATTAAATCAGGCCACCCCATGGCAAAGTGGCACGGCAAAAAATGCCAAATTGGACTTCCGTAAAGCTGCCCATCGTGACCGTCGGCTTCGCCGCACAAATACGAATTAGGTTTCGCTCCATTGTTGACGTACAACGTTGACCGTCAGCTTCGGAGAAAAGTGGCTGACTCCACAAGACACGCACCGGCCATTCGCCAAAAATGGCTGGCACTCAGTGCGGGGGCCAAAGCAGCCCTTCACATTGGCAAGAAACCGTCATTCGTCGGTGGTGTCTGCCACATGGGAGCTGTCATTTGGCTGAAGATATCACTTTTCCCGGCTGACCGGTTCGAAGGCAGCGAGACCGTGTACACCGCGACTTCAAACCACAGTCACGCCTTGACCGAGAGCGTGTCAAAACGCTAGTAGATATATTTCGATTTGTCGGAGCACCGGGAATTTTCATGAAAACGGTCTGTCAACATCGTGTTCAACATCCCTCATGTCGATTCCTTCGTCGTGGCGGGGTTCAAGCCCGTTGCTGAAGATTTCAGTGCCAAGTCCAAATTATCCATGAACTCGTCGAGCTTGATGGGCTTGATGGGCTTGGTCAGATAGCCGAAAAAGCCAGCCGCAAGGCCCTTCTCGATGTCGCGGGGCAGCGCGTTGGCGCTGAATGCGATGATTGGAATATGCGCCGTCAAAGGGTCGGCGCGCAGGACTTTCATGGCTTCGAGCCCGCTGATGCCCGGCAGGTTGATGTCCATCAGAATCACGTCCGGCCTATAGGTGCGCGCAAACTCGATGCCGATATTACCGTCCGCCGCGCTCAACATCCGAAGGTCGGAGCGGCGGGCCACGAGTTGCTCAATCAGTTTCAGGTTAGCCGGGTTGTCTTCCACATAAAGCAGGGTACGCAGCGGCGTGCCCCCCGACACCTGCGGTCGCGCCAGCATCGCATGCTCGGCATCTTGACGGGCCAGCGGAGGTGCAGTCGTCAACTTGAAATCGATCCAGAACACACTCCCCACCCCGACGGCGCTGTCCACGCCAATGGTGCCCCCCATCAGCTCGACCAGCCGCTTGGTCACGACCAGGCCGATGCCCGTGCCTTCCTCCAGGCCGGACTCCCTGCCGAGACGATTGAAAGGCTGAAAAAGCTGCGTCAGCTGTTCCGGCGTCAGTCCAACGCCGGTATCCTGAATGCTGATACGAATCGAATCTGGGGCCACCAGGGCGCCCGCCATGATGACCGCGCCACCCGGCTGGTTGTACTTGATTGCATTTGAAAGAAGGTTAATCAGAACCTGTTTCATCCGGGTTCGATCGGCCTCGATGAAATAGGTCGAGTCAAGTGGTGCCAACGTCATGTCGACACCGCGCTTGCTGGCCTGTGGCCCGACCATGGCGCGACATTCGCTCATGACTTCGACCAGCGAGACCGGCTCCAGCGACAACGTGGTCTTGCCCGATTCGATCTGCGCCAGATCGAGGATCTCGTTGATCAGCTCCAGCAGATACCAACCCGCATTGAGAATCTGGTCGAGGCTTCGTTTCTGATTCGGAGTCGGCGCCGGCGAATCGGACTCAATCAACTGGGCAAAACCGAGGATGGCGTTGAGCGGCGTGCGCAACTCATGACTCATGCTGGAGAGAAAGTCTGATTTTCCAAGGTTCGCTTTTTCCGCCGCGGCCGTGGCGCGCTCAAGCTCTGCGCTTTTCTCATGCAGCACCTGATCCAAGCGTTTGCGCTCAGTGATGTCGCGCGCTGCGGCCAACACGCCAAGGACCTGGCCCTTGAGGTCCGTGTAAACAGCGGCGTTGTAGAGCACATCCATGATCCGGCCCGTCGTTTGACGGATGGCGAGCGGGTAGTCGCGCACCAAGCCCTCCGAGAAGACCTTCTGATAGCCGATGCGCGCTTGCTCAGGCTCGGTGAAATAATTTGAGAAGTCGGTGCCGATAAGCTGCTCGCGCGGCACACCGGTCGCCTGCACGGAAGCCTCATTCACGTCGGTGATCTTGCCTTGCGCGCTGATGGTGACCAAGGGGTCCAGACTTGCTTCAATCAGACTGCGGGCGTACTGCGAGAGCGCTTCGGCGGCGTCCTTTGCTTTCAACAGTTCGGTGGTTCTGGAGAGCACCACTTCTGCCAGACTGTCGCGGTGTTTTTCAAGGTCCAGCGCGGCTGCCTCGACGCGCACGATCATGGCATCGAACGCGGCCGCCAGGTCGCCAATTTCATCGTGCTGGGTCAACTTCAGACGGTGCCTGTAGTTGCCTGCCGCCAATTGCTTGGTGCCTTGTTCAAAAATGCGCAAAGGTTGCAGGATGCGACGGCTGACAAGAAGCCAGACAAAAGCGATGAGTGCCCCCATGGCCAGGATGATCAGCCCAATCGACACTTGCATACTGCGAAAGGCCGTCTTCGCTTGCTCCCGATTGCCGCGAATCAGTTCATGTCCAATATCGATGACCTCCTGGGTCACCGTCAAGAGTGATGCAACGGCGCGCGTCTCCCTGGCCACCTCAAGCTCTGACCGGGAGGTGGCGGCTCTGGGCAGGGTCGCACCCGTTCCACCGGTCAGTCGCGGATAGATGATTTGCATTAATTCAATCTTCTTGCGGATGCTCTCGAAATTCGCTTTTTCACGAGGCGTCGTGATGCGCATGTGGTCAATCTCACTGGTGACACTGGCGATCTTGCGCTGCCATTGATCCTGGCTACGCACCTCATGAAACAAGACAGTCTCTACTGCCACCTGACGCAACTGCGAGGCGCTATCGATCAAATCCTCGACGGCATTGATGTCACTCGTTGTCTGCTCCACATCGCGCACCGACATCACCGTCATGACAACGGCAACTGAAATAAGGACGGTCGCTATGACAAGCAAGCCGTTGATCTGCAAGCGTATCTTCAAGACGGCTCCTAATGCACGATCGTCACCGCAGCCGGCAGCACAGCTTCGAGATTTTGATACTTCATGGAATTCAGATAATTGGGCGTTGGCCCAGGCGCCACCAGCCCCTTTTGCATCGCCCAGCGCGTTTGATCATCCAGCGCCAGTAGCATGGCCTGGTCGAGCGAGACAACATAGTCTTCCGGCTCGAAAATTTTCGCCATGGTGGCATCATCAATTTTGGTCGCCTCCCCTACCGCACGGCGCGCCTCGACCGGATTGGCGAGCATGGCCTGATTGGCAGCAATCAACGCGTTCAAGACTCGGCGGACTTCCTGGGGATGGCTATCGATGTAGGACGGCTTGCCCACCAGCATAAAGCGAAACGCATACACATCCTCACCGTAGAACACCTTGATGCGGTCGCCCATTTCCGTTTCCAGCTTGACCAGAAAAGGTTGAAACACGACCGCCGCGTCTATCCGACCCTCCTTGAAGGCGCTGATTACTGCGTCCGTCCTCAGGTCGGCCAAATTCACCTTATCGGCTGGAACGCCATGGACCTGCAGCATGGCATCAAGGAAATAGGTCAAATTGGTACCCATGGTCACACCGACGGACTTGCCACGGAGGTCTTGAATTTGGCTGATACCACGATCACTGCGGGCGACGATGGCCAGGGCGCGTCGCCCCTGCGAAATGCCGGCGAGCATGTCGATATCAGCGCCTTCGAGAAGCGCGAACATGACCGGGGTATCGGCCACCACCGCCAAGTCCGCCTTGCCGTCGAGAACGGACTTCAGCGCGTCTTTGCCCAACTCGAACGGTTGGCTAACGACATCCACGCCAGCCTTCAGAAACAGGCCTTGCCTGGCAGCCACAAACACCAGCGCGCTGTTGATCTGCGCTGGCACCGCGATAGTCACTTTTGTCACTGCCCCCGTTGAGGTAACGGGCGACCGTAACGCCAGGAAAGCCACGACCCCAATCAACAGTGCCGCCAGCACCAACAGCACAGCGCGCTTCTTTAACGCCCCCGTGTCTCCATCGTTGGAAGCTATTTTCATATTTTGGCTTCCTGTTTCATCAAAAAAACAGCCTACAGAAATAAGGCTGACGCGCCACGGATTCATGTGAGCAGTGTGCCAAATTGTCACACAATGCGTCTGGTTGTGGCGAAAAGAAAAGATGGAGGGGGATCCAGCCGCACGAGACTGGTCTGTGATTGTCCAGTTTGACCGGTTAAGAGAAATCAGCTCACCCTTAGGCTTCGCCGCGACCGTCGGCTCACGCTGCATTACGGGTACAGACCGCGCTCCCAAGCGGTCTTTCAGTTCCAAGCATGCGCCATCGCGTTTTCGCCACAGACCCGTGGATCCGCAACCGCATTTCGTATCCAACGAACCGTGAATATTGGTAAATCGAATTGCCGACTGTTGAACAGGCTCACCTGAATGCCAAGCTGGCGGCATCGAAGGCAAAGTCGCACACAGCGTGACTCATTTGCTATTTAATATATAGCTGCTAAGGCTTATTCGACGGGGGCTAGAGCCTGATTTTTCATAAATTTCTGTCAATCACCCTGGCGTTTGTAGCTTCCGCGTCACGGCGCGTCATGGACCATGAAACGCGCCATCTGGGTCGAACTCCCCCGCGCCGGATCGGGCGGGCCGAGGTCGGTGAAGCTGACGCTGTAGCCGTGGCGCAGGGCCACGCCACCAGCCCAATGCTGAAACTGCGCACGCGTCCACTCAAAGCGGTGGCCCGGATGGCGTTTGCGCCCGGCCTGCATGCCATGCAGCACGTTGTATTCCTGGTTGGGGGTGGTCACCAGCACCAGGCCCGGGTGCATGCTGGCGAAGACGGCGCGTTCCACCCGCGGCAAATGACCGGGGTCGATGTGCTCAATGGTTTCCAGCAGCACGGCGGCATCAAAACCCGTTAGTTCCCGATCCACCTCCTCGAACGAGCCCAAGCGCACGCTCAGCCGTGGGTCGGGGTGCAGCCAGTCCAGGCCCAGATGAAGGCGCGCATCCGCCAGTGCGCGCTCATCGATGTCGATGCCCAGCAAGCGCAGAAACTGCGCGTGCAGCCGCAGCCGCAGCAGCAGCTCGCCCGGCCCGCAGCCCAGGTCCAGCACGCTGGTGGCGCCGCTGGCCAGCAGCGCGCGCACCACCGCCTCCAGGCGTTCGTCGTGCAAGAGCGTAGTCACCGCCTTCTACTGAAACGCCACCTCGGCAAAGCTGCGCAGCTTGCGGCTGTGCAGTTGGTCGATGCGCTGCTCGCGCAGCAACTCAATCGCCAGCATGCCGATGCGCAAATGCTGGTCGACCCGTTCGCGGTAAAAATGGTCGGCCATGCCGGGCAGCTTGATCTCGCCGTGCAGCGGCTTGTCGCTCACGCACAAGAGCGTGCCATAAGGCACCCGAAAGCGAAAACCGTTGGCAGCGATGGTGGCGCTTTCCATGTCCAGCGCCACCGCGCGACTCTGGCTGAAACGGCGCTGCGGGCCGTTGTCGGGCAGCAACTCCCAGTTGCGGTTGTCGGTGCTGGCCACGGTGCCGGTGCGCATGATGCGTTTCAGCTCCGGCCCCCTGAGTTGCGTCACCTGCGACACGGCCGATTCGAGTGCCACCTGAATTTCGGCCAGCGCCGGAATCGGCACCCACAAGGGCAGCTCCTCGTCCAGCACATGGTCTTCGCGCACGTAGCCGTGCGCCAGCACGTAGTCGCCAAGCTGCTGGGTGTTGCGCAAGCCGGCGCAATGGCCGAGCATGATCCAGGCATGCGGGCGCAACACGGCAATGTGGTCGGTGATGGTTTTGGCATTGGCCGGGCCGACACCGATGTTGACCATGCTGATGCCGCTGCGGTCGGCGCGCACCAGGTGGTAGCCCGGCATTTGCGGCAGCCGGGGCGGCACCCTGCCCAGCGCGTCCCCCGTCAGCGCTGCGACTCCCCTATGGCGCGTGACCACGTTGCCGGGCTCGACAAAGGCGATGTAGTCGCTCGCCGGATTGGCCATTTCCTCCTGCCCCAAGCGTACAAATTCGTCGATGTAGAACTGGTAATTGGTGAACAGCACAAAGTTTTGAACATGCTCGGGCGCCGTGCCGGTGTAGTGGCGCAGGCGCTGCAGCGAGTAGTCGACCCGTGGCGCGGTGAACAGCGACAAGGGTTGCGGCTCCCCCGGACGCGGCTCGTAGGTGCCGTTGGCAATGCTGTCGTCCATGGCGGCGAGGTCGGGCAAGTCGAACACATCGCGCATCAACTGGCGCCGCTGCGGGGTCAAGGTGCCTTCGATGTGGTCATGCTCGGCAAACGAGAAATGCACCGGTATCGGCTGCGCGCTGGTGCCGACTTCCAACTCGACCTGGTGGTTTTGCAGCAGCAGGGTGAATTGCTCCAGGTAGTAGCTGGCATACAAGTCCGGGCGTGTGAGCGTGGTCTCAAAGCGGCCCGGACCGGCGACAAAACCGTAACTCAGGCGAGCGCTCTCGACCGAGCTCAGGCGCGACACGGTGTCGGTCTGGACCCGCACAAAGGGGTAGCAGGCGCGCACATGGCCGGGCAAAGTGTCACCCGCCACAAAGCGCTGCATGGCCTGACGCAAGTGGCTGATGTTGGTGTCATAAATTTCACGAACCCGGGCCAGCGCGGCGGCCGGGTCGGTGAAGCGGGCGGGGGCAATGAAGGCAGGCAGATAGGGCATGCAGCTATTGTCCACGGTCTTCACGGTCTCTCCGTGGCGCCGTCAAAATGCGGCGATACTGCGGGCCTCTTCACGGGGGGACGACCGCACCCGGTTTCAGAAAGCAAAAGTTCATGTTGAAGTTCACTTGTTGCGATGCGATCAAGCAATTTTCGGAGCACGCCACGGCGCAGCTGCTGCGCGGCATCACGCGCGGTTACGAGCGCGAGTGCCTGCGGGTGGACCGCAACGGCACGCTGGCGCAAACGCCGCACCCCCTGGCGCTGGGCTCCAAGCTGACGCATCCCTGGATCACCACCGATTATTCCGAGGCGCTGCTGGAGTTCATCACGCCCCCGTCGCACGACCCGGCCTTTCCGCTGCAATTCTTGCGTGACATCCATCGCTACAGTGCGCAACAGTTGCAAGACGAATACCTGTGGGCCGGCTCCATGCCCTGTGTGTTGAGTTCGGGCCCGGAGATCCCGATTGCCGACTATGGCCGCTCGAATGCCGCCCGCTTCAAGTACGTCTACCGCGAGGGGCTGGGCCTGCGCTACGGCCGCCAGATGCAGACCATTGCCGGCGCGCATTACAACTGGTCCTTGCCGGTTGAGTTCTGGCTGGCGCTGCAAGACTGCTGCAGCACCGGACGCAGCGGCCAGGCGTTTGTGAGTGAGCGTTATTTTGGTTTGATCCGCAATTTTTTGCGTTTTGGCTGGCTGATTCCCTACCTGTTTGGCGCCTCGCCCGCCATCTGCGAGTCGTTTCTGCAAGGCCATCCTTCCGATTTGCCGGAACTGGTGCCGGGCACCCGCTACGGGCCGTATGCCACGAGCCTGCGCATGAGCGATCTGGGCTACCAGAATCGGGCTCAAGCCAACCTGCACGTCAGCGTCAATTCACTGACCGAGTACACGCAGGCACTGGAAGCCGCCATTCGCACGCCGGACCCGTTCTATGCGCAACTGGGCGTGCGCGACGGCGAGCACTGGAAACAGCTGAGCGCCAATCTGTTGCAAACTGAAAGCGAGTATTACGCCAGCATCCGCCCCAAGCGCGTTGGCCATGATCGTCCGGCCAAAGCGCTGCAGCGCGACGGTGTTGAGTACATCGAGATGCGCCTGTTTGACCTCAACCCCTTTATCGACATCGGCATCGCCCCGGAGCAAAGCACCTTTGCCGATGTGCTGCTGCTGATGTGCTTGTTTCGAGACAGCCCGCCCATCACCAGCCGCGAGCAAAGCGAAAACGACGAAAACAAGCACCGCATCGTCAACCAGGGCCGTCAGCCCGATTTGCACTTGCTGGTGCACAACCGGGAACAGCCGTTTCGCGCGCTGGCGCACGAGCTGTTTGACGACATGCAGCCGTTCGCCGAAATGCTGGACGCCGCCTACGGTGGCCAGCGCTACAGCAGCACCCTGCACGGTTTGCGCACGCGCATTGATCAGCCCGACAGCACTCCGTCGGCCCAGGTGCTGGAGGCCGCCCGGGCGCAAGGCGGGTTTTTCAACTTCGGCATGGCCATGGCCCGCCAGCACACCCAGGCCTTGCAAGCCCAGACGCTGGACGCGGCCACGCTGGCCCGGTTTGCCGCCAGCGTGCAGGACTCGCTGCAAGCGCAGCAAAAGATCGACGGCGCCGAGCAAGGCAGCTTTGAAAACTTTGTGGCGCAGTACTACGCCTGATCGTTGTTTTTATATAAATCAGCATCAAAACAGGGTTCCCAGGGAAGCCGGTGAGAAGTCCAGCAGCTCGCTTTGGCGACCGTCGCGAATCTTCTGCACCCACTGGGGGTCGTTGATCAGCGCGCGGCCCACCGCGACCAGGTCAAAGTCACCGCGATCAAGCCGGCGCAGCAATTCATCCAGCGAAGCCGGCTGGGACGACTCGCCGCCAAAGGCGGCGATGAATTCACCGGTCAAACCGACCGAGCCGACCGTGATGGTGGGCTTGCCAATCAGCTTCTTGGCCCAGCCGGCAAAGTTCAGATCCGAGCCTTCAAATTCGGGCTCCCAGAAGCGCCGCTGCGAGCAATGAAAGACATCGGCGCCGGCATCGGCCAGCGGGCGCAACCAGGCTTCCATCTCCTGCGGGGTTTGGGCCATTTGCACTGAAAAATCCTGCTGTTTCCACTGGGACAACCGAATGATCACCGGATAGTCGGGACCGACCGCCGCACGCACCGCCCGCAAAATCTCGGCGGCAAATTGACCCCGCTGCACCAGCGTTGCACCACCATAGCGATCGGTGCGTTGATTGCTGCCGTCCCAGAAAAACTGGTCAATCAGGTAGCCGTGAGCGCCGTGCAATTCAATCGCATCAAAGCCGAGCGCTTGGGCATCGGCGGCGGCACGGGCAAAAGCGGTAATGGTGTCGGCAATGGCAGCGTCGCTCATGGGCGCGCCAAACTGTTTGCCAGGGGAAGACAGGCCCGAGGGGCTGTCCACCGGCCCCGGTGCGACCCAGTCGGAGCGCCGGTTGCGCGCCGCGCCCACATGCCAAAGCTGCGGTGCCATCACGCCACCGGCGGCGTGCACGCCGTCAATCACCTGCTTCCAGGCCGCCAAGGCGTCCGCCCCCCAGAAGCGCGGCACATTCGGGTCGTTGGCAGCGGAAGGGCGGTTGGCCACCGTGCCCTCGGAAATAATCAGGCCGACGTCAGCCTGCGCGCGGCGCCGGTAGTAGTCAGCAACCTGGGCCGTGGGCACGCCCCCGGGCGAGAACGAGCGCGTCATCGGCGCCATCACCACCCGGTTGGGCAATTTCAGGGTTTTGACTTGAAATGGTTGGAACAGGGAATCAAGTGACATCAATCGGCCTTTGCGTAAAGTTCGCACAAGTCCTGATTCTAGGGGCGCTGCCCGGTATAAATCAGCGCAACTGGTCGACCACAGCCAGCACCGGAAGCAGCACGCTGGCGCCCAGCCGCTTCGAACGCTCACCGTTCCAGCCGACCCGCGCGTCCGGCCAGTCGGCGTTGTCCTTGAACGGCATCTCGATGGTGAAGGCCAGGCAATCAAAGTTTTGCCCGACCCAGCGGGTGGCGAGCGCCAGGTTGCCCTGCCCCGGCTGGTCACGGCCATAGCCTTGCGCGGTCTGGAAATCGGGACAGCTGGCAAGCCAGGCCGCTTTGAAGTTGTGTTCCAGGGTTTCGAGCCGGGGTGTGTAGCCGGGGTTACCTTCACAGCCGGCCACAAAGTTGTACGGCAAGCCCTCGTCACCATGCGCGTCCAGACACAGATCGACGCCGACCTGCTGCATCTTCTGGCGCACCAAAAACACCTCAGGCGACCTCTCCAGGCTGGGCGCTGCCCACTCGCGGTTCAGGTTGGCGCCCGCCGCGTTGGTGCGCAGGTTGCCACGCACAGCGCCATCGGGGTTCATGTTGGGCAGCACGTAAAACACACATTGGGCCAGCAGCACGCGCGCTACCGACTCCGCCGGGTCAAGCAAACGTTGCAAAAAACCCTCGGCAAACCACTCGGCCATGGCTTCGCCCGGGTGCTGGCGCGCGATCAACCAGATTTTCTTTTTTTGCGCCAGCGGCCGTGCGCTTTGCGCATCGGTGAGCTGCAACAGCGTCATGTCGCGGCCGTCCAGCGTGCTGCCCAGCCGCTCTTGCGTGACGTGCTGCGAGCGCGTCAGCGCGGCCAGCAAGTCCAGATGACGCTCATAGGAATAGGGCTCGAAGTAAGCAAAATAAACGCAGTTCGCCTCGGGCGTGAGCTCACAGGACATGACCTGGCCGTCAAACCGGGTGTCGATGCGAAACCAGTGCTGACGGTCATAACTGGCCACCACGCGGTAGCCGTCCCAACCCTTGGGGTAAGCGCACTGACCGGCATTGAGAAAGCGCAGGCACAACGCCACCCCAGCCCCGCCCTGCAACGAGAAGTGAAACCACTGCGCAAATTCACTGGCGTTGTCGCGGCGGATATTGAGTTGAATATCGTGCGGGTCGGCCAGACTCAGCACCTCGATGGCGCCGGCGTCAAATTGGGTTGAAATGTGAAGGGCGTTCATGGCAGGGGCCGCTTGCGTTGCGTTGACTGATTTTCTCAGATCAACCCATATGCCGATGCCAATAAATAACCCACCAGGCAGGAGGTGGAGACACCGATCAAGCCGGGCAAGATGAAGCTGTGGTTGATCACATATTTGCCGATGCGGGTGGTGCCGGAGCGGTCAAACTGGATCGCGGCCAGATCACTCGGGTAGGTCGGCAGGATGTAGTAGCCATAGGAGGCGGCGGCAAAGGCGACGATGTAGCCCGGTGGCACACCAATGGCGAGCCCGACCGGAACCATGGCGCTGATGGCAGCCGCTTGCGAATTGACCAGCTTGGACACCAGCAATAGCGCAATCGCGTAGGTCCAGGGTTGCGTTTTGACCAGCTCGGTCAGTGCATCCTTGAGTTCGGGCAGGTGGGCTTCAAACACGGTGTCGGCCATCCAGGCGATACCAAACACCGCCACCACGGCAATCATGCCGGCGCGAAACACTTCGGTCTTGCCAATGGTGGAGGGGTCTGTCTTGGTGAACATGATCATCAGGGCACCGGCCAACAGCATGAACATCTGGATCGTGAGCACCATCGACAGCGGCTTGCCGCCGACCAGCGGGCGCAAGGATTCAAAGGCGCCGAGAAAGGCCACGACGGCAATCGAACCCAGGAAGATCCACATCGCCGTCCATTGGCTGCGGGTCAGGGTTTTGCCCATCAAGGTGGCGCTTTCACCATAGATGATCAGGCGCTGCTCCGGGTCGGCAATGCGTTTCTGAAATTCGACGTCATCAATCAGGTCCTTGCCGCGGAACCAGCTGAAGATGCCGATCAATAACACACCGGCCAGCGTGGACGGAATCGTGATGGACAGCACCTGGATGAAATCAATGACATGCCCGTTGACCGGCACTTTGGCCAGAAAGGCGACCAGGGCCACCACCGCCACCGAGACCGGGCTGGCCAGAATGCCCATCTGGCTGGAGATGCTTGATGCCGCCATCGGGCGCTCGGGCCGGATGCCGTTCTTGATGGCGATGTCATAAATGATCGGCAGCATGGTGTACACGACATGGCCGGTACCACACAGAATAGTCAAGAAGCAGGTGGTGAAAGGCGCCAGGATCGAGATATATTTGGGGTTGCGACGCAGCATTTTTTCAGCGCCCTTGAGCAGCACTTCAAGACCGCCGGAGGCTTGCAGCGTGGCCGACGCCGCCACCACGGCAATGATGGTCAGCATCACGTCGACCGGCGGCTTGCCGGGTTTGAGGCCGAACACAAAAGTCATGATGACAATGCCGATGCCGCCGAGCAGACCAAGGGCGACGCCCCCTTTGCGCGCGCCATAGAACAAGCAGATCAGAATGACTGCGACTTGCAGCAGAATATCCATGGCGAAACTCTTTAATTAATTGGTTACTAAATATAGTACAGCTTAGGGTTAACCCTATTTTTTTTGCACTTGAATTTATTGATTCAAGTCATCTGATTGGACGATTTCGCAGCGAATCGGCCGCAGTAACGATAATCCAGCCATGAGCACCACCGAACCCCAAGCCACCCCTTCTTCCTCCAGCAAACGCTTCGAGTCCCTGGCCCTGAACCCGGCCGCGCTGGCCAACCTACAACAATTAGGCTACCTGGAGATGACCCCGATCCAGGCGCTGAGTCTGCCCGCCGCCCTGGCCGGCAAAGACCTGATTGCGCAGGCCGAAACCGGCAGCGGCAAAACCGCCGCCTTTGCCCTGGCCCTGCTGGACCACCTGAACCCGCGCCGTTTCGCGGTGCAGGCGCTGGTGCTGTGCCCGACCCGCGAGCTGGCCGACCAGGTCACGATCGAAATCCGGCGGCTGGCGCGCGCCACCGACAACATCAAAGTCGTCACCCTGTGTGGCGGCGTCGCCTTGCGCGGCCAGCGCGCGTCGCTGGAGCAGGGCGCGCACATTGTGGTCGGCACGCCGGGGCGCGTGATGGACCACCTGGCACGCGAGTACCTGAACCTGGAAGCGCTCAACACACTGGTGCTCGACGAAGCCGACCGCATGCTCGACATGGGCTTTTTCGAGGACATGGCCACGGTGGCCAAGCAGTGCCCGAAAGAGCGGCAAACCCTGTTGTTTTCCGCCACCTACCCGGAAGGCATCGAGAAACTGGCGAAGCAATTCATGCGCGAGCCGCAAAGAATTCAAGTCGCGACGCAGCAAACCGACAGCCTGATCGAGCAACGCTTTTATGAGGTCACGCGCGCCAACCGGTTTGAGGCGGTGGCGCTGCTACTGAACCACTTTCGCCCGATCAGCACGCTGGCGTTCTGCAACACCAAGCAGCAATGCAAAGACCTGGTGGCTTACCTGCAGGCGCAAGGTTTTAGCGCGCTGGCGCTGTATGGCGAGCTGGAGCAGCGCGAGCGCGACCAGGTGCTGGCGCAGTTTGCCAACCGCAGCACGTCCATCCTGGTGGCCACCGACGTGGCCTCGCGCGGCCTGGACATCACGCAACTCGAAGCGGTGATCAACGTTGACATCACGCCCGACCCCGAAGTGCATGTGCACCGCATTGGCCGCACCGGGCGCGCGGGTGAAACGGGCCTGGCCCTGAGCCTGGCCAGCATGAATGAGATGGGCTCGGTCGGCAAGATCGAGCAGTACCAGAAGCGCGAGTCGGTCTGGCACAAGCTCGATGAGCTCAAAGCGACCGGCAAAGGGCCGCTGCTGCCGCCGATGGTGACACTGCAACTGCTGGGCGGGCGCAAGGAGAAGATTCGCCCCGGCGACGTGCTGGGCGCACTGACCGCCGATGCAGGCTACAGCCGCGAACAGATCGGCAAGATCGTTGTGACCGAATTCACCACCTTTGTCGCGGTGCAGCGCGACATTGCGCTGGCGGCGATGCAAAAGCTCAACGCGGGCAAGGTCAAGGGAAAAAGCGTGAGAGTACGGCTTTTATAGCGCTCACCTTTGCTGTGCTCCTGTAAGGCAAATACCGACACGCTTTACAGCCACTTGCTGACTTCAGTGAACCCGGTGGGCAACTACAGTTGTCTGAAGCGCCAAAACGCGTATTGCAAACCATGGAGCGTTCGCAACAGCTGCGCGGCCTGCGCCGCCACAAGCTGCACCCGCTGGACAAACCGCTGATTCCCTACACCAGCGAGACGCTGGCGAGCCGCGCCGCCTATGACGAAGAGATTGATGCGCAAGACCGTCTGGCCCACGCCAGAGCGTTCTTGTTGAACTAAGGGTTCGCCAAGCCGAACGGCGCCCCGGCGCCTATACCGGAGCCCACGGCGAGCATCGTAAAAACCCGGTTTTCAAGTCGGCTGTTTTCACGCAGAATGACGTTTGCCCGGCCTGCGCTCATGTCGCTGCGGGCCTACCCGATGCGCAACACCCCGCCCATAGCCGAATCGTTGGCACCCCTTCCGGAGACGCCCTACCGCGACCGCAAGCGCTACGCCTGGCTGCTGTCCTTGCTGGTGCCCGCCACCGTGCTCATCGGCCCGGGGCTGATGCTGGCCAGTGGCGATGCGCGCGCGCTGTGGTTGCCGGTCATCTTCTTTTACGGCGTCGCACCGCTGCTGGACTGGCTCTTGGGCGAAGACCTGAGCAACCCGCCCGAGAGCGCGGTGCCGACCCTGGACGCCGACCGCTACTACCGCCGCATCACCTATGCGGTGGTGCCGGTGCTGTGGGGGGCCTTCATTTTCAGCGCCTGGTTTGTGGCGACCCACCAGTTGCCCTGGCACGGCCTGCTGGCCATGGTACTGACCACTGGCTCCGTGGGCGGCTTCAGCATCAACCTCGGCCATGAACTGGGTCATAAAAACACAAAGCTGGAGCGCTGGCTGGCCAAGCTCATTCTGGCGCCAACGGCGTATGGCCACTTCTTCATCGAGCACAACCGCGGGCACCACCGCGATGTGGCCACGCCGCTGGACCCGGCCTCGTCGCGCATGGGCGAGTCGATCTACCATTTTGTGTGGCGGGAAATGCCCGGTGCGTTCAAGCGCGCCTGGAAGCTCGAGACCGACCGGCTGCAGCGCGCGCAGTTGCCGCTGTGGTCGCTGCACAATGAAGTCCTGCAACCGGCCTTGATCACGTTGCTGCTGTGGAGCACGCTGATCGGCTGGCTTGGGCTCGGGCTGCTGCCGTTCTTGCTGGTTGCCTCGTTCTGGGCCAACTTCCAGCTGACCTCGGCCAACTACATCGAGCACTACGGCCTGTTGCGCCAAGAGCGCGCGCCCGGCAAGTATGAAATCTGCCAGCCGCACCACTCCTGGAACAGCAACCACATTTTCTCGAATTGGGCGTTGTTTCACTTGCAGCGCCATTCCGACCACCACGCGCACCCGCTGCGGCGCTACCAGTCATTGCGCCATTTTGACAATTTGCCGCGCTTGCCCAGCGGCTACTTCGGCATGTTCACCGTGGCCTACATTCCGGCGCTGTGGCGCCATGTGATGAATGAGCGGCTGCTCAGTGTCGTCGGGCGCGATGCGAGCCGCATCAACCTGGACCCGCGCCAGCGCGCTGCCCTGATTCGGCGTTACGGCTTGCAGGACACGCCGCAGCCCAAGGAATCGCAGCTCGGTTGAGTCGCCGGATCATTGCCCGCGCGCGGCGGCAGCGCGCAATTTGTCTTTTTTGCTCGGGCGCAGGCCCTTGATGCCGCCGGTGCCAGGCAGAGTGGTGGTGGCGTCGCTGCCCGGTGCCGGGTTGAGCTTTATAGCCTCAAAACCAGCAACCTGTTCGCGCACCAGGCCGAGGCCCTGACGCTTTTCAATCAAACGCCAATGGGCGTCGCTGCTCGCACTGACAAAGCTCAGCGCCACGCCGCGTTCGCCCGCGCGGCCAGTGCGCCCGATGCGGTGGATATAGTCCAGCGCCGAGCGCGGCAAATCAAAATTCACCACCACCGGCAGTTGCGCGATGTCCAGGCCGCGTGCCGCCACGTCGGTGGCAATCACCACCTTCAGACGTGAGGCCTTGAAATCAGCCAGCACCTGCGTGCGTTTGCCCTGGCTCAACTCGCCATGAAACGGTTCGGCGTTGATGCGGGCCTTGCGCAACTTGTCGGCCACCATCTCGGCCGCATGTTTGGTGGCGACAAATACCAGCACCCGGCTCCAGTGGTTTTGCGCGATCAGATGGCGCAACAGCTGGGTGCGCTGACCGGCATCGACCTCAATCACGCGCTGCTCAATGTCGGGTTGGGTCTGGGGTTCGGGCGCGACCTCGATGCGCACCGGCTCATGCAGCAGCGTTTTCGCCAGGGTCTGTACCGCAGGTGGAAAAGTCGCCGAGAAGAACAGGTTTTGGCGCTGCTGCGGTAGCCGTGCCAGGATACGGGTCAACTCTTCGGCAAAGCCCAGATCAAGCAAGCGATCGGCTTCATCGAGCACCAGCGTCGCCACACCGCTTAAAGTGAGCGCGTTGTGATCAAGCAGGTCAAGCAAACGCCCGGGCGTGGCGACCATGATGTCGGCGCCGCCGCGCAAACGCAGCATTTGCGGGTTGATCGAGACCCCGCCAAAGACAATGGCCACCTTCAGCGCGCGCGGCAAATGCTGCCCAAGGGAGCGAATCTCTTCGCCGACCTGGGTGCTGAGCTCGCGCGTGGGCACCAGAACCAGGGCGCGCAGGCGCCGCGGGCTCTGCGGCACAGCGGCTTCGAATTGCTGCAACAGCGGCAAGGCAAAGGCCGCGGTCTTGCCCGAGCCAGTTTGCGCCGAAGCCAGCAAGTCACAACCTTGCAGCGCGGGAGCCAGCACCGCCTGCTGAATGGCGGTGGGGGCCAGCCACGCCTTGGCGGCGACAGCGCGGAGCAGCGCCGCGGACAAACCGAGTGAAGAAAATGGCATGGGCAGGTGCTTTTAAATTTAAATGAAATAAGGCGCTAGCCCCCGTCCGTTGGACGTTAGAAGCTATATAAATTATAGTGCTTCAAATTCACGACCGACGCTGCGGCGGCGAGCCCGGATGGAACAGCGCGCTCGATGTCGCGGGAGAGGAGCAGTGGCGTGTGATCTATGTCGCCCAGCATGAACAGGCGGTGTACGTGCTGCATTGCTTTCACACGACCACACCCTCAAGCAGCACGGCAAGACGGGATAGGCAAACTTTCTGAGAGTTGTCCGCCGTGCGCCAGCCGCACCCGCTGTGTTGTTACCGTCTTGCCAAAAAAGGTGCGGCAGCAGGCTTGACATTGCCGCTGCACACAGCGCACAGCCGTTGCGCCAACCGGTGCAGCGCCTGCCAGTTGTCCGTCGGCCAATCCGGCTGCTTCAGGCCCTTCACAATGCCGTCGACCTGGTGGGCTGCCTGCAACAACTGCGCCAAGGTGGCATCGCTCAAACGCGGCAGCACGCGTTCAAACAAACGCTCGCGCGCGCCCCACACCCGTTGCTCGCGCAGCGCCAGCGGCAGCGGGCTGCCGCGGTTCATGGCATCTTTGACGCGTTTCAAGGCGCGAATGTCCTCGGCCAGGGTGTAATGCACCAGCACGGCCGCCTCACCCTCGGCCTGCAGGCCGTCGAGCATGCGTTGCACGCGAATCATCTGGCCCGCCAGCACGGCGTCCGACAGCTTGAACACGTCGTAGCGCGCCACGTTGAGCACCGCGCTCTCGATCTGCTCGAACGTCAGCTCGCCGGGCGGGTACAACAGGGCCAGCTTCTGGATTTCCTGATGCGCGGCCAGCAAATTGCCTTCCACCCGGTCGGCAAAAAACTGCAAGCTGTGCTGACCGGCTTCACCGGCGGCCACACGCTGGCCTTGCAGCGCCAGGCGCTGCGCAATCCAGGCGGGCAGGGCGTTGCGCTCCACCGGCTCCACAGCCAGCGTGATGCCAAAACTCTCCAGCGCGCCAAACCAGGCGCTGCTTTTGCCCAGCTTGTCGAGTCGCGGCAGCATGACGAGGGTCAGGGTGGAATCGTTGCCGCGCGCTTGCTCGGCGAGTTGCTGCAGCGCGGCGCCGCCCTCCTTGCCGGGCTTGCCCGAGGGAATGCGCAACTCAAGGATCTGTTTGTCCGCGAACAAGCTCAAGGAGCCGCCCGCCGCCAGCACCTCGCTCCAGTCGAAATGCGCCCCGGCCACGGTGTGCGAGCTGCGCTCGCTAAAGCCCTGGCCGCGGGCGAACGCGCGCAGGGTGTCCGCCGCCTCCTGCACCAGCAGCGGCTCGTCGCCATGCACGGTGTACAGGCTTTTCAGTCCTCTTTGCAAGTGGGCCGCGAGTTGATGAGGGGCAAGCTGCATGAAGCTGCGTTTTCTCCCGCCAACTACTTGATCGCTGCCAGGCGGCGCATCAACTGTTGCACGATGTCGGATTGGATGTCGCGGTACAGCAGCACTTCTTCGGCTTCTTTGGCCAGCACCGCCGATTCACTGAAACTCATGTCGCGCTGCTGCACGATGACGGCGTCCGGCGTCAGCTCATCCCCGGCGCGGTTGCGGACTCGAAACTTGACCCGGATGCGCAGCTGAAACTCACGCACCTGGCCCGAACTGCTGACCCCGACCGCCGATTTTTCATGCTGTTCCTGCAGGATGTCGAGCACCAGCTGCGCCTGGCTGAGCGGCTCATGGGGCGCCAGCACCCGCACCGAATTGCCAAAAGAACGGCGCAACTCGATCGCCAGCGGGCCACCCGGATTGGGCATGATCGCCAGGGTCTGAAAGGTGTAGCTTTGCGCACCGCGCAGCTTGAAGCCGCAGCCTCCCAACAACAGACTGGCCAGACCAGTCTGACCAAGCAGCGCGATAACAGAACGGCGTTTCATAGGGATTGACTCAAACCACCAGATTCACCAGCCGACCCGGCACCACGATGACCTTCTTGGGCGTCGCCCCGTTGGCCAGCTTGAGAAACACCTCGCTCGCCATGGCCGCCTGTTCGATCTCGGCTTTGGAGGCGCCCGCCGCCACCAAAATGGCACCGCGGAGCTTGCCGTTGATTTGCAACATCAGTTCAATCTCGTCCTGCAGCAGCGCCGATTCATCCACCTGCGGCCAGGGCGCATCGAGCAGGTCGCCCCAGATGCCGGCATAGCCCAGCCCCTGCCACAGGCTGTGCGCGATGTGCGGCGTGGCCGGGTACAGGCAGCGCAGCAAGATGCCGAAACCCTCGATCAGCGCCACTTGCGCGCCGCCCGAGTCGGTGGCTTTGAAATTCTCCAGCGCATTGATCATCTTCATCGCACCCGACACCACGGTGTTGTACTGCATGCGCTGGTAGTCGTAATCCACCTGTTTCAGCACGCTGTGGATTTCCAGCCGAAGGACTTTCGCTTCCTTGCTGAAATTTATACCATTCAGGCTTGTAGCCCCCGTCTTTATTGCATCAACAGCTATCATATCAATAGTAGATAGTTTGACGCCAAAGTTCCAGACCCGACGCAGGAACCGGTAGCTGCCTTCGACCGCCGCGTCGTTCCACTCCAGCGTCGCCTCGGGCGGTGCGGTGAACATGGTGTACAGGCGGGCGGTGTCGGCGCCGTATTTTTCGATCAGGTCCTGCGGGTCCACGCCGTTGTTTTTCGACTTGGACATGGTGCCAATGCCCTCGTAGTCGATCGCCGTGCCCGCAGGCAAGTGGCCCACCGCGACTTTCAACCTGGCGGCCACCACCTTGCCGGTTTCATCGAGCACGTTGTCGACATCGGTCGGCCAGAAATAGTCTTTCGCCCCGTTCTCACCTTTGCGCGAGTAAATGTGGTTGAGCACCATGCCTTGCGTGAGCAGCTTGGTGAACGGCTCATCGACCTGGACCAGCCCCAGGTCGCGCATGACCTTGGTCCAGAAGCGCGCATACAGCAGGTGCAGGATGGCGTGCTCGATGCCGCCGATGTACTGGTCCATCGGCATCCAGTAGGCCGCGCCCGCGCCGACCATCGCCTGCTCATTCTTCGGATCGCAGTAGCGCATGTAGTACCAGCTGGAGTCGACAAAGGTGTCCATGGTGTCGGTTTCACGCCGCGCGCTAACGCCACAGATCGGACAAACCACGCCGGCGTGGAAGCCTTCATGCTTGTGCAGCGGGTTGCCCGAGCCGTCGGGCACGCAGTCCTGCGGCAGCACCACCGGCAAATCTTGCTCGGGCACCGGCACCGCGCCGTGTTCCGGGCAGTGAATGATGGGAATCGGCGTGCCCCAGTAGCGCTGGCGACTGACACCCCAGTCGCGCAGGCGCCAGGTGGTTTTTTTCTCTCCCAGACCCAGCTCCGCCAGCTTGTGCGCCACCGCGTCCACGGCCTGCGTGAACGACATGCCGCTGAAACTGCCCGAGTTGACGACCACGCCACGTTGCTTGTCAGCGTACCAGTCTTGCCAGCGTTCGTAATCAAAATGTTCACCGTCCACCTGCACCACCTGCTTGATCAGCAGGCGGTATTTTTTGGCAAAGGCAAAGTCACGCTCATCATGCGCGGGCACGCCCATGACGGCACCGTCGCCATAGCTCATCAGCACGTAGTTGCCGACCCACACCGCCACCTTCAACTGGGTCAGCGGATGGGTCACGAACAACCCGGTGGCCATGCCTTTTTTCTCCTGCGTGGCCAGCTCGGCCTCGGTGGTGCCGCCGGTCTTGCATTCTTCGATAAAGGCGGCCAGCGCCGGTTTGCGCCGGGCCGCGTGCACGGCCAGTGGATGCTCGGGCGCCACGGCGCAAAACGTCACGCCCTTGATGGTGTCGGCCCGGGTGGTGAAAACATACATGCGGCCAGCGTCGATCAAGGTGCCAGCCGCGTCGTGGATGTCATGGGTGAAGGCAAAGCGCACGCCCTCGCTCTTGCCAATCCAGTTTTCCTGCATCAGCTTGACGCGCTCGGGCCAGCCCGGCAAACCGGTCTGCACCTGCGCCAGCAACTCCTCGGCGTAAGCGGTGATCTTGAGGTAATAGCCTGGAATCTCGCGCTTTTCAACCGTCGCGCCGGTGCGCCAGCCCTTGCCGTCGATCACCTGCTCATTGGCCAGCACGGTCTGGTCGACCGGGTCCCAGTTGACGACCTGGGTCTTGCGGTAGGCAATACCTTGGTCCAGCATCTTCAAAAACAGCCACTGGTTCCATTTGTAATAGCTGGGATCGCAGGTGGCGACCTCGCGGCTCCAGTCGATCGCCAGCCCCATGGCCTGCATCTGCTTCTTCATGTAAGCGATGTTCTCGTAAGTCCATTGGGCCGGTGGCACGCCGTTTTTCAGCGCGGCATTCTCGGCGGGGAGACCAAAAGCGTCCCAACCCATCGGCATCAGCACGTTGTAGCCCTTCATGCGCAGGTAGCGCGTGAGCATGTCGTTGATGGTGTAGTTGCGCACATGGCCCATGTGCAGCTTGCCGCTGGGGTAGGGCAGCATGGAGCAGGCGTAGAACTTCTTTTTGGATGCGTCCTCAATCACACGGTAGGCATTGCGGCCACTCCAAAGCGGCTGCGCCCAAC